>JAKAYF010000010.1 GCA_021816465.1 Nitrospirota bacterium | reverse complement strand
AGGGCCGGAACGGTCCGAAGTCAAAGCCTCCGGAGAGGAGCATAAGACGCAAAGGCCCAAACGCCTTCGCGCATCCTCGGCGAAAGAGGAACATCCGCTCGTGAGATCGGAAACCCCTCCTACAGCGCAAAGCGCTTAGGAGCGGGAGAGTTCATGCGAATCTCTGCGGGAAATCTGCGCGCGGGTTTCTGGCCGGAACGGAGGATCCGGAGTGGTTCCCGGAGGTCCGCTCCGCCCGCATCGGGGGAAGTCAGTGCAGGGAAGCTCTTTAGACCTGCGTTCCCTGCAGTGAACACGTTACGGACTCTTCTTTTCGCCCATATGATCCCCGGATGTTTTGTCAAGAGTTTCTTTGTTCTTTGGTGTCACCTATTCTTCTTCCCGGTGGTCGGAAGGTTTTTGACAGGCTCAATCAACCCGCGGTCAATATGGAGTGCTCCAAATGCTGTGGTTTGTTTCCGGAAACGATCCTGAACGGCTAGCGGGGGAATTGACCCGAAAGATCAACCGGTTGCGTTCCCCGTTCGAGGCAGAAAAAATCCTTCTGGACAATCCTCTGAAATACCCCTATATCCAGAACCAACTGGCAAGAGGTCTTGGTATTTCAAGCGGCATCAAAATAGTTCCGCCCGGAAACTTTTTATGGAGCGTTCTTTCCGAGTGTTTTCCCGATGCTCCGGTCAACAACCCCCTTTCAAAGATCGGCATCTCCTTTTCTCTCGTGGAGATTTTCTCCCGGATGGACGAGGCTTCTGACCCGATCGCTCTTCCCGGAGGGATTCCTTTCCCTTTGGATAGCTCTTCCCGATGGACACTCGCGACAACTCTTGGCGAGATTTTTGACCGGATACTGATCTACCGTCCCGACTGGATCTCGGCTTGGGAATCGGGAAGCCATTCCGGGGATCCCTGGGCCAGATTATGGTTGTTTCTGGTCAGGAAGACCCCCTCGCACAGGGTTTCCCTTCTGAAGAGATTTTCAAGGCTTGTGAGAGACTCTCCCGACTCTCTCAGAGAGAAGACATTTCTGAAAACCCCCGTACATGTTATCGGACAATCCCTCCTCCCTCCCTCCTTTCTTGATTTTCTGAAAGATCTTTCTCTCCTGACAGATGTTGTTATTTATCAATGGCAGGCAACACAGGTCTATCTTTTTCCAGGATTCCAGCCATCGCTCCCGGGCGATTTGCAGGCCACTGCGGCAAATCCCCTGACCCGGGCGATGGGGTCCCAGTTTATCCGGATGCGGGAGCTATGCATTCAAAGATCCGATCAAAGCGAAGAGGTTTTTTCGGTCCCGGAAGAAAAAAGCCTTCTTTCCCGTATTCAGGCAGGGATTATTAATGACCGCAAGGCTCTTTCTCTTGAAGCGTCCGGCCCGGATCCATCCGTGCGAATTTTTCTTGCGAGGACTCCCATCGGGGAGGTTCAGGCCCTTTATCAGCATCTTGTCTCGGCTTTTTCAAGGGACAGCACCCTCATGGCTTCAGATGTTCTGGTGATGGTATCCGATCTCGATCTTTTCGCTCCTTTCATTGATGCTGTTTTCCAGGAAAAAAATGCTGCAGGAGGTTCTTTTCCCTATCGTATTGTCGGGAAAGGGAGGAGTGCTGCCTTCAAATACATTGAAAACTGCGCAAAAGTTGTCAGGGGGAAATGTTCCGCATCCGAGGTCATGGCGCTTCTCGATCATCCCCTTTCAAGGGAACGTTTCGGACTGGATGCGCAGGAAGTGGAGATGATTGAGCGATGGGTTTCCCGATTGCCTGTCTGGTGGGGACTTTCCCCGGAAATGAGGGAGTCGTTTGGTGCTTCCGAACTGGATCTCAATACCTTTGCTTGGGGAGTTGAAAGACTGCTTCTTTCCTTTTCTTTTATAACTCCCTTGCCTGTCGGGAAAATGATCGCTTTTGACGGAGGAGATCTCTGGGAGGTCGCCCCTGTCCTTGAAAGGTTCCTGGGCTTTCTGAAGATTCTTGTCGAACTTGGCCGTCGACTGCCGGATGAAGAATGCGGATGTTTTTGGGGAGAAACTGTTCTATGGATGGCCGGACACCTTTTTCCACATGATTTTTCAGCAAAGGAGCCCGAAACCGCCTCTTCCATGATCTCCCTCTCCAGAATGCTGGCCCCTGCCGGTCATGAAGATGAGATCCGGAGAATGTCCTTGATCAGGATCCCCTTTGAGGGATTTTTACAAATGCTTGAAAGCCAGATATCCGGGGAGCCTTCCGGTGGGAGCAGTCCGGGCATAACCTTTGCCCCAATGGTTTCGGCCAGGGGGATCCCTTCCCGATTGATCGCCCTCCTGGGTATGAGTTCGGATCTTGTCGCCCTGAAGGACAGGGTGGTTCCCTATGATCCTTTAATGTCAGCTCCCAGGGCGGGGGATCATTCGCGCAGGGAAGATGATCAGGGAATTTTTCTCGAGGCGCTCCTTTCTTGCAGGGACTCGATTTTCATCAGTTATTCCGGAACCGGGCAAGAGTCTCCCGGTGAGGTGCTCCCGGCATCTCCTCTTGGCCATCTGCTCGACCTGATCCGGGCAAATACCGCTAACCGGGATCAGGCGGTCACAGAAATCAGGAGTCTTGTTGAAGGGTTTTCTCCGAAAAGACGCTCTTCGGAGCATTGCGGATTCCCCGCGTTTCCGATCCCTGACGAGATGAATCAGGTCATCCCTGCAATCTTTCCTGATCAGATTGATCTCGACGAGGTCAGATCTTTTATTCGGGATCCAGCCAGATTTTTCTGGTCTTCTCGCAGCGGAGGCGCACTCAGAAATACGATCTCGGAGCTTCCGTCAAGCGATCCCTTCGTTCTGGACTATATGAATGCAAAAACGATCGGAAAAAAGATTTTTTCTTATATGGAGGAAAAAGCCGGGGAGACTCCTTCGGTCAAGGTTGTGGCTCCGTTTGGTCTTTTGCCGCATGGAAGTGGAGGACTGAGCATTTTTGAAACCCTCTCAGGCTCCATTTCCCGGCTGTGGAAGGAAAAAGAAAAATTTCTGTCGCAAGACCGGGCAACAAAACGCCCTCTTCAGGAACTTTCCCTTTCGTTGATTCCCGGAATGATTGGAGAGTCTTTCAGTCTGTGCGGGAAAATCCGGGGCCAGGTTTTTTTAGGAGATGACCAGGTCAACCATGCTGTCTTTCTTCCGCATTTCCACTCCAGAAAAGACCTGATGTCGTTATGGCTTGATCATTTGTTGCTCTCTGTCTGCTTTATCGAGAAAAAGGTTGTTTCAACGATCTATTCTCTTTCGGGTTCAGGACGCGAATCCTATTCAGTCAAGGAAGATCAGAAAAGGCTTCTTCATGATATTTTTTCCCTTTTTTGCCATGCTTCAATGACTCCTGTCCCGATCTTTTTAAAAAGCGCATGGAAATATGCGCAGTGCTGGGTGAAATACCGGAAAAAAGCTCCAGGAGAGTCTCCATACCCCTGGGGCGACATCAATGGGGCCGATCGCCGAAATGCTTTGGAGCAGGCTTTTACAACATGGCTTGCAGAGCGCAGGAACCCCGATATTGCTCCGGAAGAATCTCTTTTATATGCAAGTGCTCCCCCTTGGTCTCTCCAGACTGCATTGTCCCGGGGGGAACTCCTTCCATCAGAGAAGTTGTCCCTGAGGATCTTTCCTCCTATTCTGGGTGCGGTGGCAGATGAAAAAAAAGGAAATGACAAATCATGACGGTTGACAGGATGGCTTCGGATCCCTTCAAGATAAAGCCGTTTGGTCTTCATCTGGTGGAGGCAAGTGCTGGAACAGGGAAGACGACTTTGCTTTCAGTCCTGTTTTTGAAAGCCGTTATTGTCTGGAACTGTCCGGTCGACAGAATCGCCGTCATTACCTTTACGAGGGCCGCGACACAGGAGCTTCTGGCAAGAATCAGAAAGGACCTTGTTGGTCTCAGGGAATATCTTGATGGAAGGCTTGATGGTCTTCCTCCATCGAGCGATTCTCTCCCCATACCTCCTCTCCTGGATCTTTTAAATGAGGTCTCCCTCAAAGAGGCTGCTGGCAGGATCGAGCGCGCCATTCTTGATTTTGACCGTGTGGAAATAAGGACCATCCACTCCTTTTACCAGGCAATCCTTGCGGAGTTTTCCCATCTTGCAGGGATAACGGAAGAACGGGAGGTTGTCACACGGACAGAGCCGTACGTGTTTGATGCAACGGCAGAGTTTTTGCGCGATGAGCTTGAGAAAATGGATCCGGCTCTCAGGCGGTACTGGTTTGAAAAAGGGATCACGCCTCTTCTGTTTTATAACGGTGAGTTTATGGAAACGCCAAAGCCCGATCCCTCCCAGTTGACATCCAGGATTATTGCTCTCACCCGGGGGGGCTGGCCGGTCTTTGAGGACGATTTGTTGGCCGGCCCTGACAGCAGTCTTCTCAGGGAGCGATTTTCCCGCGTGATAAAGAGCAGGGACAGGGTCGAAGAGCTTTCTTCCATGGAGAAGTCCGACAAAAGGGACGCCCTTTTGTCAAGTCCGGATTTTCCCTTCAATATTCTGTGTGCCAAGAGCAATCAGTCTTCAGGGATCGAGCAGGCTCTCGGTTTTAAAAAGTGCAAGGCCTCTTTGCTGAAGGAGTCCATCGGGGAGCTGTCCTGTTCAATGGATCTCCTGAAGGCGATCTGGGAGGCTGCCTCAAAGTCATTTGTGCGGCGCATGCTTGTGCGTGTCGGAGAGATTCTTGAGGAAAAGAAGGGGGCAGCCAGGGTCAGCTTTCAGGATGATGCGCTCATGATCCTTCTCGAGAGACTTGAGCGGGAGGAGAGGGAAAGTCCGGACTCTCCGGATTCATGGCCGATTCATCAGGCAATCCGGAAAAAGTATGATTTTTTTCTTGTGGATGAATTCCAGGATACAGATCCTTATCAAACATCCCTGCTTTTAAGGATCGGAAAAGACAACCCCGGGGGATCTTCCGTTCCTGCCCCCTCCATGGTCTTTGTGGGGGATCCCAAACAATCGATTTATCGCTTTCGGGGGGCGGATCTTCAAAGCTATCTCCATTTCAGGGAGAAAATGGGCGGGAACCTGTATGGACTTTTCGCCTCTTACCGGCAATCGTCTCCTCTTCTGTCTGCGCTCAATTTTCTCTACTCCAATCATCCATCTCCTTTTGCGAATCCCCTGATGAAAGCCCCTGAAATTGACTGCGCTTCGTCAAGGACCGGTCTTCTTGAGGTTTCGGGGAAAAAAATGGCTCCGATCCGGATCCTCGTCAAGGATTTTCCCTCCCGGCAAAATCGGCCCCCTGGAGAGTCTGATGTCGATTCCGGAGACCGTGAGGAGGGCTTTGTTTCCAGAGCGGCTGCCCGGGAAATTTACCGGATGCTCTTGCCTTCATCGCAACTTAAGGTGGAGGAAAAACGTGTTTCCCCCGGGGATATTGCCGTTCTGGTCCGGAAAACCAGGGAAGCTCATGAGATGGAGAAAGAGCTGCAGCTGTTGGGTGTCCCCTCCATTGTCGAAAAGGATGGTTCCGTTTTTGAGACTCCCGAGGCGAGGGAGCTTGAGTGGATCTTGTTGGCGATCCTTGGCAGGGGAGGGTACTCCACTCTCCTGGCCGCATTATCAAGCGAGCTTGTCGGTGGTGATTTCCGGAAACTTGACGGGATGACTTCTGATCCTCAAAAAAAAGAAGAAAAACTCAGGATGTTTTCCCTGCTGAGAAAGGATTGGGAATCTCTGGGGTTTTACCGGATGGCCGTTTCAATGATCAGGGAGCTTTCGATCAAGGAAAACCTTGAAGGCCGTGTCGATGGAAAAAGGAAATGGATCAACCTGAATCACCTCCTGGATCTTTTGAACCGATGGGAGGCGGAAGAAGATCTTCTCCCGGAGAGGTTGCTTGCCCGTTTTTCGCGAGCGATTCGCAGGCCGGGCGAGTTCCCTGTCGGAGAGGAAGAGATTTTGAGAGCGGAAGGTGCCTCGAATGCAGTCAGGATCATGACCATTCACAAGGCTAAAGGTCTTGAGTTTGATGTGGTTTTTTGCCCGTTTTTCAATAAATCGGGAAAAATATCCTTCCCGCTGAAGAGACGAGAATCTTCCCCGGATGGCGTTATTCCGCCCTCTTTATTGTTCAAGGATGAAATCAGCGAAGAGGATCAGGAGGATATCGAGCAGGAGGAGTTTTCGGAGGAACTGCGGATCCTCTATGTTGCCCTGACCAGGGCCCGATATCATGTCACTGTTGTCCTGAACGATCAATCCGGCAAGGACGGACTTCTGCCCGTTTCCTCCCCATCTCCCCTGTTGTGGCTTCTGTTCGGCTGTGAAAGCAGTTTTTCTCCGGACACATTCAAAGCGGTGTTTTCTTTCCGGGATGACCTGACTCCCTGGACACTGGCAAAAATGGCGCAAACACATTCCGGGGGAACGATTGCAGTGGAAAGACTGTCTTGCGCTCCGATTGTTTGCGAACCGCTGGAAGAGGAGAGTCTTTCCTCCGGAGTGCTTCCAGCGGGAGAGGCGATTCCTGAGACCCTGTTCCAGAATCTTAAGGGATGGGTCAGCGAGAGTTTTACTTCAATGGTTCATTTTTTTGAAGGTCAGATTGTCCGGGGGGAGCCTTTTCTGGAGACGGAGCCCCCTATCGGGAGGGAGTTGCCTCGGGGAGGGCTTCCGAGGGGAGCAAGGACCGGAACACTCATCCACGAGCTTTTGGAAAACTGGGAAATCGATCCTGCAACTCCCCGTTGGATTGAGTTTGTCCGTGCAAGGCTTGAGATTCGGGGACTCGATCCGGATAAGGATCTGCAAAATGCGCTGGAGATGGTTTCTGTGTGCAGGGGGACGGCCATTGACGGAAAGTCTTTGAGATTGGGAGAGATCCCGAAGGAGAGACGAATCAGCGAACTTGCCTTCTCCTTGCCAATGGAGGGATATGATTTCGCCCGGTTTCATGCCCTTCTGAAATCATTGGAGATCCCCTTGCCGGAAGAGTGGGCCGCCGAATCAAAATCTCATGGCCGGATGAAGGGCATGCTGTCGGGAGCTGTGGATCTTTTTTTCTTCCACGAAGGACAGGTGTCTTTCGTGGACTACAAGACAAATGATCTGGGGCCAGCTCCCGGGGATTATTCGCAGGAAAGGCTCCGGGAAGCCCTGCTTTCAGGAGGGTATTTCCTTCAGGGGCTTCTTTACACGGTGGCGCTCGACCGTCATATGAAAGTCTGCCTGGGGGAGAGTTACTCCTACGAGAGGGATTTTGGAGGAGGGTATTTCCTGTTTCTGAGAGGTCTCCTGCCTCCAAGAAACGCGCAGGATCAGGGGGTGTTTAAAATCCGCTTTCCGGTTGGGACGATCATGGCCGTGAACGCTTTTTTTGAACATTTGCCCGCGCATTCGCCTTTTTAGGCCACAGGCCAAGAGGGGGTCAAGCGGGCGGTTTGGCTTTGCGGGGTTTTTCCTTGGTCCCCTGGCTTTCGACATAACGACGGACCGTTTCCAGAGTCGCTCCGCCGACGCTTCCCACGTAATAGGCCCGGTGCCAGAAATACGGCTTCCAGTAAAACGGCTTCAGATGGTCTGGAAAACGATTGCGAACCCGTCTGGCAGAAGCCGTTTTAAGATTGTTGATCAGGGTGGAGATGTTGAGTGCCGGATGGATCCCGACCAGAAGATGCACGTGATCCGCTTCCCCGCCGAATTCCAGAAGCGTGCAGCGCCAGTCCGACAGGATCAGGCCGAAGGCGCCCCGGAGATAGTCGAGAAGTTCCGGCGTGAGGGTTTTCGCCGATACTTTGTCACAAAAACGATATGCAGCTTGAGAGAATAAACGGCATGAGAGCTTGACTTGTTCGGTTTATTTTCCATGCGGCCAAGGATACCATGCCTCGATGCAGACCGGCAACCGCTTTCGCGCGTATCCCACGCCCGCTCAGGAACAGGTCCTTCTCCAGTGGATCGGACACCAGCGGTTTGTTTACAACGCCAAGGTCTCGGAGGACCGGTACTACCGGACCTTCGCCAAAAAAGCCGTCTCTCTCTCGGGAACGCCCGTTCCTGTCGATCAGGAATACTCCCGGTTCATCGGACCGGAGACTCCCTGGCTCCGGGAGGTTCCCTCGCAGATTCTTAGAAACGGAGCGGTTCTCTGGAAACAGGCCTACGGACGCTTCTTTTCCGGCCTGGCCGGGCGACCGACCTTCAAGCGAAAGGACGGGAGACAGTCCGTCTGGATCACCTCCGAACTCTTCTCCTTCAGGACTAACGACAAGACACAGACCGAAGAGCTTGTTCTCGGAACCCGAAAGTTCCCGGTGGGAGTTCTGTCCTTTACGGCCCATGTCCCGTACTCCCGTCCCTCGTCTCTTCACGTCTCGGTCGAGGCGGGGAAGTGGTACGTCTCCTTCTCCTCGGACGACGGTCTTCCGGAGCCGAAGGAGGAGGAGACGGTCTCCTGGCTCCGGTTGTTTACGGAAGAGGAACTCGAAGTCCGGACCTTGGGCTTCGACCGGGGTGTGGCGGTTCCGGTCATGGCAAGCTCCGGGCAGAGCATAGATCTTCTCCCGGTCCACAAGAGCCGGACCGAAAGGAAGGAGCGGGCCCGGAGGCGGTACCAGCGGAGACTGGCAAGACAGAATAAGGGGTCGCAGAACCGGAAGAAGACAAAGCGACGCCTGGCCCGAACCTTCGAATATGCCAAGAACGTCCGGAAGGATGTGGTCCACAAGGCCACCCATACTTTTACCACAGATCCCGAACGGAGCCTCTTCGTAGTCGAGGATCTGAAGATCAAAAACATGACGAAGAGTCCGGAGCCAAAAAAGGACGGGTCCGGACGACATGTCAAAAACGGGGTAAGAGCGAAGGCTGGGCTGAACAGGGCGATCCTGTCGTCTTGCTGGGGCCTGTTCGTCCTCTTTCTTTCGTACAAGGCCCGACGCAACGGGAAGCTCGTGATTAAAGTACCACCGCAATTCAGTTCGCAGGAATGTGCCCACTGCGGGCACATTCACCCGGACAACTGGCCCTCCCAGGCCGAATTTGTCTGCCAGCGCTGCGGACTCACGGATAACGCCGATCGAAACGCGGGCCTGGTCATTGCCAAAAGGGGAATCCGACTTCTTCTGGAAGGGGATGTCCAGAGGAAGCCAGTCCGGCGGTGCGGGATCGGAAAACGGAAACAACTAGGGCAGGAACTGTCCGAAGACAAAGCCTCCGGAGAGGACTATAAGACGCGAAGGTCCAAACGCCTTCGCGCATCCTCGGCGAAAGAGGAATTTTCGGTCGTGAGACCGGAAACCCCCACTACAGCGTCAGCTTAGCAGCGGGAGAGTTCATGGGTTTTAAGAGGAGTTTCGATGAGAAACTGGATGGTTTTTTCCTGTTTTGTTAAAGTGAGTTGGAAAAACTGAAATTATTGCCTATTACCCTCACCGAAGGGTGGAAAGGATCGATTGTGAAACTCTCTTTTCATGGTGCAGCCTCTTGCGTTACAGGCTCCTGCCATCTTCTCGAACTTGACGGTTTCAGGGTTCTTGTCGACTGTGGGCTTTTTCAGGGGGCTGATGAGCTTTTTGGCGGACAGTCGGACCCCTTTGGTTTTGATCCGAGAGAAATCGATGCCGTTCTTCTCACCCATGCCCACCTTGACCATTGTGGCAGGTTGCCTCTTCTCTTTCGCCAGGGGTTTCGTGGGCCGATTTATGCAACGGCTCCGACAAGGCTTCTTGCGGGGATTGTTCTCCAGGATGCCGCTCATCTTCACGAAGAGGCAAGGGACAGGCAGCACAAGCATGTGCGGGGAGTGATCCACAAAAGAGATGATGCTTCCTACAATATTTCCGATGTGATCGAAACGATGGCCCTTTTTCAGACAGTCGACCTGCGGATGCCTGTCAGGGTTCACCCTGACGTGGTCGCAGTTTTTCATGATGCAGGACACATCCTGGGTTCTGCTTCGATTCAGGTGTTGGTTCGGGAGAAAGGCGTTACGACCAAAATCCTTTTTTCGGGCGATCTCGGTCCGAGAAATGTCTCTCTGGTCAAGCCATGGTCTCCCCCTGTCGACTCGGACTATGTCCTTGTCGAGACAACCTACGGTGACCGGCTTCATCGTTCCAGACAGGAATCGGTCGAAGAGTTGGCCCGTGTTCTGGCTCAGACGCTTGCAGGTGGCGGTAACGTCCTGATCCCGACGTTCGCACTGGAGCGGGCCCAGGAGCTTCTGTGGGTTTTCGGGCAGTTTTTCCGCGAAGAAAGGGTTCCTCCCGGAACTTTCTTTTTTCTTGATTCCCCGATGGCTCTTTCTGCGACCGAGGTGTTTGAACGGTTTCGAAGCGAGCTTTCTCCTGAGCTGGAATCCGTTATCGCTCGCGGCATAGATCCGTTTTCATTTCCGGGGCTTGTCACGGCCCGTTCAATCCGCGACTCCCAGGAAATCAATGCCGTCAGACGCGATGCGGTGATTATGGCCGGTTCAGGAATGGTCTCGGGTGGAAGAATTGTTTACCATCTCGAGCGTCATATCGATAATCCCCTGTCATCCCTGATTTTTGTGGGATATCAGGCGGAAGGAACCCTTGGCAGGTCAATCGTGGACGGCGAGAAAAAGGTCCGGCTTCTTGGGGAGATGCGCGATGTCAGGATCCAGACGCATATGATCAATGGGTTTTCGGCCCATGCCGATCAAGGAGACCTGCTTGCGTGGTGTGGGTCGATGAAGATTCCGGATCGGGTCTTTTTGATTCATGGGGAAAAGCGCTCGATGGCTGGATTTTCGGAAAAACTTCAATCCATTGGGTGGAATGACAGGATGTTGCCAAAATTGCATGAAACGGTCGAATTGCCTCCAGCGAAAGGAAAGCGGTCATGAGAACTGATCATCCTGAAACTCTGTTTGATGGTTTTTTTCAGAGGATCAAGGAAGAGCCTGATGGAGAACTTGGAGTGGATATTGTCCAGAAGGATGGTCAGCTTATGCCTGTAACCTATGACGGGTGGGCATCAGCCGCCAGGGTTGTCCAGCTCATGGAACAGATACGTCCTGAGCCGGGCTTGATTGTCGCCCTCACAGGTCCTCCATGCATGACCTGGATCCTTGCGGCCATGGCCATTCTCGGGCGGGGCGGGATTGTCATGGCGATCGACCATATGATGCCTCCTGCGGAGATTGTTTTTCACCTCAAGACCTTTGATGCCGATCGCCTTGTGGTTATTGGAGCAGATGCCATTTCCGGAATATGGACGGGAGAGGTCGTTCGTGTTTCCGTCTCCGGTCTCCCGTCTCCGGAAGACAGGGAGGGTGCGATGTCTTCCCTCAAGGCAAGGTCCATTCCTGGACATGGTGATGATGTTGCCTTTTTGCTGATGACATCGGGAACAACAGGAATGGCAAAGGGAGTCCCGCTGACCCACAGGAATATCCTTTTTGATGTGTTTGCCTTCGACCGTCTCAATATCTACCGGAAAGGAGACAGGGTCATCGGGATGTTGCCCCTTCATCACGCTTATCCGGCGATGGGACTTTTTCACCTTCCGATGCTCCTGGGTGCTGTTCCGGTCTTTGTTCCGGACAATCATCCCAAAACAATTTCATGGTGTCTTACGAACATGCATATAGCCCTTTTCCCGGGTGTTCCTGCAATATGGGAAGGGTTTCATCAAAAATTGATGGAAGGTGTCCGGCAGAAGGGGGCTTTCAAGGCGTTCGTTGCGAAGTCTCTCCTGGCTCCAGCGGTCAGAAAGCTTTCAAGGCTGGGATTTCAAAACGCGGGAAGAGTTCTGTTCCCGGCTGTTCATGCCCGTTTTGGCGATTCCATGAGAGCCCTCTCTTCTGGTGGGGCTCCCCTTGATCCCAAGATCATTGAGGATTTTATGGGCTTTGGTCTTATGCTCCTTGAAGGTTATGGATTGACCGAGACCTCACCTGTTGTTTCTTTCAATGTTCCCCAGGCATTTCAGATCGGCTCGGTGGGCCGGCCCCTGGATGGGGTTTCCGTCAGGATCGCTGAATCAGGGGAGCTTCAGGTCAAGGGAGATAATGTGGCCTCCTGTTATTGGCTTGGGCGTCATGGTCGAGAGTCTGTTGTCGATCAGGACGGATGGTTTTCCACGGGGGACCGTGCACAGTTGTCCGACGGATATATAACGCTGACCGGGCGCCTGAAGGAGCTCCTGGTTCTTCCGAACGGAAAAAAAATCCAGCCCGAGGCAATCGAATCACGGTGGGTTTCCGACCCGCTGGTTTCTGAGATCGCCGTGACTCTTCGGAAAGGTGTTCCATGGTTGCTGGTTCGTCCTGACATGGAGAGTTTTCAGCGTTCCGGACGGACCAATATTGTTCCAATCGTGACAGATATGTTCAACCTGATGCAGCAGTCCCTTCCGTCGCACAGCAGGATGGGAGGTTTTTCGATCGTCAGGGATCCGCTGCCAAGAACCAGGCTGATGAAGCTCAAGCGGTACCTTCTGCCGGAAATCGTTGAGGAGATGGAGTCTGAAAAATTACAGGACAATACTTCTGTTGCATCTGGTGATGTCGACCCCATCGAACAGAAAACATTTGCCATCCTGAATGAAATTCTGACGATCAAGCGCCCGGTCAGAATGGAAGATCATCTCGAAATAGATCTTGGACTTGATTCCCTTGGACGCCTTGAGCTTGTGTCTGCCCTCGAAGAGGGTTTTGGCGCCAGAATCCCTGAAGATGCCATGCTGAACAACATCTTGACCGTCAAGGATCTGATGGTTGCTGTTTCCCTGTGGGCAAACGGTCTCATGGTGACGGAAAAAAAGGCACTTGAAGGACGTTATTGGGAAACTCCGCTGACAGAAAAGGAAGAGGCTGAGGTTCCTCATCGCCCTCTCTCTCCGGATGGTCGGAGCCTGTCCTCCGGTTTGCGCGCTTTTCATCTGTTTTTGAGAGGGATTTCTTCCGTTTTCTTTCGGGTTGATTTCCCCCGTTTTGAAAAAACGGAAAAAGGGTGGATTTATGAGACCGTTACCGGTTATAAGGCACTTTGGCCTGATGGGCCCTTTATCATTGTAGCCAACCATGGCAGTTATCTTGACGGATTTCTGATCTCGGCAGCTCTTCCGGATGAAATTCTTTCAAGAACAGTCCTTCTTGGTTTTTCTCCGATTTTTGACCATCCCAGGATTCATCCGTTAAAAAATCTTTTTGGAGTGATCTCGATCGATCCGGACAAGGCCTCCTCGGCACTTCGGGTTTCATACAGGATGCTGGAGGAAGGAAAGGGAATACTGGTGTTTCCCGAGGGAGACCGAACCCACGATGGGAAAATCAAGATGTTCAGACCGGGAACGGCCCACCTGCTTGGGGCTTTTCCTTGCCCGGTAATACCGGTCGGCATTATCGGGAGTTATGAGGCTTATCCCAGAAAAAACCGCTTCCCGAGGCCGGGCAAGATTGAACTCCGGTTCGGATCTCCTGTCTCTCCCGGGGACCTGTCGAGAGAGTCCACTTCCAGGCTGAACCTCGAACTTTTCTCCATGGTCAACAGTCTGTTGCCAGAGAGCATGCAGTCGGAGTCATGACAGGGGAGTTAGAGATCCATCATGAGCTGGTCTATCATTTTTTTGACTTCCTGCCGGGGAACGGCAAAAGAATTGCCTCCATCGGGCTGGGACGTGATCAGTTCTGATAGTCCCCGATGGAAACTTTCCCTGATCTTCTCCCGGCATCCGGTAGGAATGGCATGGCACTTTTCAAATGTGGCGATGATTGATTGCAGGATTCCTTTGTTGTGTTCCATCCATTCCGGGATGTGTTCCGGGTGGGGTTTTGTATCAATCGGGGCATAACGTCCTGTCCTGTAGACTTTCTCCAGAAGCTCTTTTTCTGGCAGTGCGATTTTTTCGATGATCTTTTGTTCTTCAATGGTATCGCTGACAGATTTGGCTGCCCTGAAAACGAGAACAAGAAATATCGCCGAAAAACCCTGCATGATAACGGTCCAGAGAGCAAGTCCCGTCACGGTGGATCCTGAGGATGGTTTTGCCCAGAAAATAAGTGCGATCCCCAAAATGCAAAAGGGACAGACTATTGCGGCTTGCCTGACCTTTGGAAGTGTCCTGATCGTCGGGTGGATCGTGAGGCTGTCGCGGCGGGTATTCATGTTCGACTCCTTTGATTTCCAAGGATGACAGTCATCTGTGGGATTATTCTCGTGCAATACTTTTTTCTGGAGTATGATCATTGTCATATGGACAAGGATATCCTAGACTCTCTGGAGGAAGCGCGTGGATGAATCTTCCGTTATGGACTGGTTTAATCAGCACACCCCTGACAAGCGTGTGCTTCTCAAAAAAGATGGTATTCTTTTTCATCAGGGAGATTTTCCGGACTTCCTCTATCTCGTTCGGGAGGGGTGTATTGTGATGGTCAAGGAGAGCCCTTTTGGCAACCCGTTTATTACGGAGCGACTTGAGTCATCCGAGTTTTTGGGAGGTTTTGCCGTTTTGGGGGAGTTCCCTTATCCCGCAACGGCCCGCGCGGAGAGACCTTCGGTTGTCGAAGGATATTCCGCAGAAAAAATCAGGAATGCGCTGGTTGCGGAGATTTCCTTCCGGAGAGGGTTTTTCAGGGAGATCGGCGTTCGTGTCCAGGATCTTCAGTCGCGTCTTCTGATTTCCCCCGAGCCGGTGAAGATTCGCCTGGCACGAGTCATTGTATCGTTATGCAAGAAAAGTCGGGATATGGGGTTGTCTTCTCTCGGGACAGATCCCGTGGAGATTGAGGTGACGAGAAAAAGTCTGTCGCTCATGGCGGGGACGAGTGTTGAGAGTGCTATCCGGCTGACAAGATCATGGGAAAAAGCAGGATATCTGGATCTTTCCAAAAGAGGACATGTCATTGTTCTCTCTCTTGACCATTTTATGAACATGACATATGAAAACTGGTCATCCGCAAAAGAGTGACCTTTCCTTGTTTGTTTGCTGAGATAGCAGCATCGGACATTATCATACCAATCGGGGGCGGACCATGCAGTTAACCCAATATACAGATTATTCCCTTCGCGTTCTTTTGTATTTGTCTTCCAATCCCGGTCGGCGCTCTAATATCTCCGAGATCGCAAAAAGCTATGGGATTTCAAAAAATCATTTGATGAAAGTGGTCCAGAACCTTGCGGCAAAAGGTCTTGTCCATTCCATCAGAGGGAGACATGGTGGTCTTTACCATAATGCGGCAACGGACAAGATTACCTTGGGGGATGTTGTCAGGATGTGCGAGCCGGACTTTTATATCGTCGAGTGTCTCGATGGCATAAAAGGGAAGTGTCCCATTGATTCGGTATGCTATTTAAAAGGTGTGTTGTCCAATGCGATGAATAAATTCATGGAGGAGCTTGATCGATATACTCTGGGGGAAATGGCCCGAAACCCCCTCCAGCTCCAGCCGCTTCTCAATATCAGGCCTGAATCTTCCAAACGTTCTCCCGCCCTGAAACCTGTTTCCTCTGACGGAGTGAGCGCCTGAGGGCGCTCACTGAACGGTAACGGTTATTTTCTTTTCAATGGCCTTTCCTGTGCCCATTTTTCCCGAGCCTTTGTTTGTGTTATCCATCCCGGACATGTCACCCATATCCATTCCAGCCATATCATCGCCCATCTCTTTATGGGTCACAGGATTGGCCTGGACAAAGGAAATCACGTCTTTTCCCTTTGGGAGATGGTGAAGGGTGAGCACTTTTTTGGCGGAACTGATCGAGACCATCGTGGCCATTTTCCCATTGACATAGACATGGAGGTGAATGGGATGGTGCCGATCGGGAGAGGGGGTGATCCTGAGGACAAGGCGTATGGATCTCCCGTGGATCTTCTCTTGATTATGGTGGTTCAGAATGCTCAGGACTGGCGCCTCTGAAGTTTTCGCCTGGGCATAAGGTGCGCCGGCCAGTAAGAGTAAGGTTGCTGCGAGAAGCGAAAGTCTTTTTTTCATGATTTCTTTTGCCCCTTCCCCCTGGTTTCGGGGAGGGCTCTCCTTTCCATTTGTATCTGTCCGGAATCGCTTTCCAGGCTCAGAATGGGTTGATGGAGGGATCCTCTTTCATCAGAAGCTCTTTTGCTTTTTGAAGCAGGGACTCGATCGTGTTTCGAATCTCGTCTCTTCTCTGGTCGGTCGGTCCTTCAAATCTGAGCACCAGCGCCGGCTGGGTATTGCTGGCTCTGACCAGTCCCCAGCCATCAGGGTATTCAACCCTGACACCATCGATATCGATCATGGACGCTCCAGAACCCTGAAGAAGTTTCTTCAGCGTTTCAACCAGTCTGAACTTCAGTGAATCGGGACAATCCATCCTGAGTTCTGGAGTGTTTGATGTTTTGGGAATCCTGTCGAGAAGTTCGCTTAGGGGCTTTTGCTGTTCGACCATGAACTGGAGAATGCGAACCCCGGCATACAAGGCATCGTCAAACCCAAAGTATCCATCCTTGAAAAAGATGTGTCCACTCATTTCGCCCGCAAGTGGAGCTCCTTCTTCTTTCATTTTGGCCTTGATCACCGAATGTCCGGCTTTCCACATGAGCGGTACTCCGCCCATGCGGGCTATTTCATCGTAGAGAACTTTAGAGGCCTTGACCTCGGAAATAATCATTGCTCCGGGGTTCCGCTTGAGGACCTGTTCCGAAAACAGGACCATCAACTGGTCTCCATAAAGAATCTCGCCTTTTTCGGTGATGACTCCGATGCGGTCCGAGTCACCGTCAAAAGCAATTCCGATGTCAGCTTTTTGTCTGACCACCTCGGCCATGAGCATTGCGAGGTTCTCCGGAACGCTCGGATCCGGGTGATGGTTGGGAAATTTTCCGTCGGGCCTTTCAAACAGAAAGGAGGTCCTGGCACCAATCGCATTGTAGAGGTCTCTTGCCACAAGTCCTCCTGTTCCGTTCCCGCAGTCTATCACGGCATGGATGGGGCGCCCCATGAACTTGGGCAACAGGGAAATCCTGTCGCGAATCTCCCTGATATAGCTGCTTCGGACCGGAGCCGGACGGATCATTCCTTTTTGCCCAATTGAAGGAGGCGTGGATTGTTGCTCCATCCTCTGCCTGATTTCCATGATGCGGGGTCCATGGATGGTCTCCCGGCCTATGGCCAGTTTCAGGCCGTTGTCCTGGGGCGGGTTGTGGCTGGCCGTAATCATGACACCGCCATCAACAGGAAGGTTGAAAAGGGAGAAATAAAGAAGCGGGGTCGGAACGACACCAATATCGAGAATATTGATCCCCAGACGCATGATGGCTTCTGAGAAGCTTTTGAGAATCCTCTCCGAGCTTACCCTGACATCCCGGCCGATGGAGATTGTCTTCCCGCCGGCATCAAGGATCATCTGTCCATAGGCGGACCCGATCGCATCAATGATTTCGTCCGTCAACTCCGCCTCTGCCACACCCCTGATGTCGTACTCACGAAAGATCCGGGCGGGAATGTTTTTCAGCATGATTCTCCCTTGGGGTTGGCTGATTTGATTCGGTTATAGTCATCCTGAAAACGGATAATATCGTCCTCTTCCAGATATTCTCCGTTCTGGACCTCAATGATGACCAGCGGCACCTTTCCGGGGTTGTAGATTCTGTGCCTTGCCGTTTTTGGAATGTCTATGCTCTGGTTCACATGAAGGTAAACCTCCTGGTCATCGAGCGTTACCCTGGCTGTTCCCGAGGTAACGACCCAGTGTTCGGAGCGGTGAAGATGCATCTGGAGGGAAAGTCTGGCATCCGGGTTGACTGTGACGCGCTTGATCTTGTAGTGAGGTCCCTGATCGATAATGGTGTAGTGGCCCCATGGGCGATGAGTGGTCCTGTGCTCAAGTGCCTCAATGCGCTTTTTTCCCTTGAGTTCGGATACGACCTCTCGTACCTTCTGGAGATCGTCTTTTGTCGAGATGAGTGTGGCATCGTCGGTGTCGATAATGACGAGGTTTTTGATGCCAATCGTGGCAATGACCCTTTTGTCTCCGAAAATGATGGAGTTTTCGCTGTCAATCGATATGACATTGCCCCGAAGGACATTTCCTTGGGAATCATGTTCGGAGATCTCGTCCAGGGCATTAAAGCTTCCAACATCCTTCCAGTCGATTTCGCTGGCCATGGTCCAGACGGCGTTTGAATGCTCCATGATGCCATAGTCGACGGAGATATTGGGTGCCTGGGCATAAAAATCCCTGATAGCCTGCTCTTCGGAAGGAGTCCCGATGGCCGCGGACAGTTCTTCGACCAGAGCATAAAGACTGGGCTGGTATTTTTGGACTTCATTGAGAAAGACCGATGCGCGGAAGACGAACATGCCGCTGTTCCAGAGGTGTGTTTTATCCTTGAGAAACTCCTCGGCAACCGGTCGGGATGGCTTTTCGACAAACTTGTTGACGTTGAAGCATGGAGCCTGTCCGAACTTTCTGGTGTCGACAGGGGATCCTTTCTCAATATATCCGAATCCGGTCTCCGGACGCTTGGGAGGAATTCCGAATGTCAGGAGAACGTCATTTTGTTCAACGGTCAGACATGCCTGTTTAACAAGCGCGAGGAACTTCTCTTCGGGAGAGATCAGGTGATCGCTGGCCATGACGCATAACACCCCTTCGGGATCCGTCTTTTTGATAAAGGCAGAGGCGAGTGCGAGCGGAGGCAGTGTATTTTTTGATTGTGGCTCAACAAATATCCGGGGCGCGGTCTGGCCGGGAGATCCTTTGGGAAGAGTTGAGAGAGTTCTCTTTGTCTCTGATTCATGTTTTGTTCCGACCATGATCCAGATCTGGTCTTGAGGAAAAAGGGGAAGAAGCCGGTTCACCGTACCGTGAAGAAGGCTTTTTTCTCCGACCAGGGAGAGGAACTGTTTGGGGTAGAGTTCCCTGCTCAAGGGCCAGAATCGTGTTCCCGAACCGCCTGCCATAATGATGCCATGCCACATATTCCGATTCTCCTTGCTGGATTGTCGTGTTAAGTTACTTCCGAATTTTTATCATTCCGGCGCTTGAAGGGCAAGTATTTTTATTGGACATCAATATTTTTCTGGTTCGTCCGGAAATCAGGACGGGGAGATACAATCTCCGGTGGCCCGATGCATTATGCATTCGCAAGAACTCCTGATGCATGATAGAATGCCAGGGATACGTATGGTTTGTCCCCTCTGGACGGTCCACAGGAGAGACAAGCCATGATCAACTGTTGATGGAGGTCAGTGTGAGAGAAATCGATATTGATGATCTTGGTTCGGGTGAGAGCGCTCCCGAGCCCTATAAATGTGGTCTGGTTGCAATGGTTGGCTTGCCGAATGCCGGGAAGTCGACACTTGTCAACGCACTTGTCGGGGAGAAGGTGTCTGCGATCTCTCCTATTCCCCAGACAACCCGTACCCTTATTCGGGGGATCCTTACGGAGCCACGAGGGCAGATTGTTTTTCTCGATACCCCCGGTATTCATCGGCTTTCCCATGCGTTTAACCACCTCATGGTGGACATGTCCAGGGAGGCTCTTCTCGGGGCACATGTCATTGTGTGGGTGATCAGCCTCGATCCGATGCCCTCGCGTGACGATGTTGACCGGATGAGGAATCTTCTGCTTCCGATCCTTGACGGACGACCACTCTTGATTGCGGCAACAAAGATGGATAAGACCGGTGGGCAAGGGATGATTCCGCGGCTTCTTGAGATTGAGTCATGGGGGCTCCCGGGCGAGATTATCCCGGTGTCCGGTGCCAAGAACAAGAATCTTGACCGCTTCCTTGATGTTGTCTTTCGTCATCTTCCTGAAGGGGAGAACCTTTTTGATCCTGAGCTCTACACGAACCAGACTGTCCGGCAGCTTGTACGGGAGCTGATCCAGGAAAAGATTTTCTGGAGTCTCAGGGAGGAGGTTCCTCATCAAAGCGCCGTGATGATCGAGGAATATCTTGAACCGGAGGGGCCGAAAGGAATCACGACCATTCGTGGCGTTATTATCGTGGAGCGGGACTCGCAGAAAGCCATTATGATCGGCAGTGGTGGTGAGCGAATAAGGGATGTCAGTGAAAAAGCCCGCCTTGAGATTGAACGGCTTGTCGGAGGAAAGGTTTTCCTGAGGATGCTCGTCAAGGTCGAGCCGGCATGGCGAGATAACCCCAGAATTTTACGAGAGCTTGGATATATCGGGGAATAGTGCTGTTGCTTTTCTGCGTTTCGGGGAGGATGGAGGGGCGATTTGGCATTTGAACGATTTGCTCTGATCCTCCGCTCTGTCCGCTATGGTGACGATGACAGGGTTGTGACCTTTTTCTCTCTGGAAGAAGGCCTCCTCACAGGGTTTGCGCGAGGGGCGAATGCTGCCGGCAACCGGTTTGGAGCCGCATTGTCTCCTCTTACCTTTTCTTCCTTGCTAGGGCGCCATCATACTCCCGACAGCCTCTTTCGCCTTCATAAAGCTCATGTGATTGATCCGTTTCCCGGGATCAGAAACGACTATGACAAGCTTGTCTGGGCGGGGCTTCCGGTAAGGGCGGTTCTTGCTCTTCTCCCACATCATGTTCAGGAGCCAGCACTTTTTGAGCTCTTTCTGCGCTACCTGTGTCTTCTGGAGACCGAGCGCTCAAGCTACGCACTCCTCTGGATTCGATTTTCAGCAAGAATGCTCAGGATTATGGGGTTTGGTCCATTGGCGCCTGTCTGCCAGGGGTGCGGTCTGGATATTCTGATCGGGAAAGTACGCTTTGATCCGGAAAATGGAAGAGTAAGATGTCGCGACTGCAGCCGGATGGACGGGGAGAAGAGTCGTGAACCTGTTTGTCAGGCAGATTCATTAAGAATACTGGAACAGTTTTCCGGTGAGGATCTCCGTAAGTCGGAGCGGGTTATTCTTTCCGGACATCAGGAAGGCCAGATCCTGGACCTGATCGACCAAATTATTTCCTGGCATGTGCATCACTGGACCTTTTCCGGAGCCCTCCCGTTTTTGGAAAAAACAGCTTTTCCTGTTAAAACTGAAAAAAGTGGACACCTATCGATGTCGTAAAAAGGAGCAGTGGTCCTGAGGGTGTGTTCGGGACTGGTCCAAAAGCATTCAGCATGGATTCCGCCCGTTCTTCGATGAAATACTCTTTTGTCCCAAAGCCTATCCCACCATCCACAAAAGGTTCGGGAGCCGAGTGGCCAACTCCAAAATTGTATTCCAGTGCGCCTCCACCATCGAGCACGCCGTAAAAGTCGTACTTTTTCCTGTCAAACCGTGCAAAAACATGTTGGACTCCAACTGTGACGGGAATGATTGAGACCATTCCCCCGGTTGTTGGCTGGTAGGTCATGGGATTGACTCCCCCCGGAGTTGATGTCGGAAAAAAGTATGCACTTCCGGTCAACGTTATGTTCCAGTCGGGTGCATATTCCCACGCAAGCCGTACTGTTCCACCTCCGGCAATGGCCGTCTGGTTGTCGAGAGGGCTTTTGACCGCGGCGGTCATGTCACCCATGAGCTGAAGATCAAATGCCGAGGATTGTTTGGGAAAGACTAGAAAGAGTGCAATGGCAGCAAGCGCAGGTATGGCTGAAATCAGGCGGAGAGGGGTTCTCATGGATTCCTTTTTCGATTTGACGTTTCAAATAATGAGTCTGTTTATTTTCACAATACTATTGGACAATACCCGAGATTGCGTTCAAGTGGAAGAGGGAGTCTTGATCTGATGGCCGGGGTGCCTGAGGGGGGGACCTATATTTTGTTAAAAGCAACAATGCCTTGTACAATGCCATTTTTCATTTTTCCGGTCGTTCCGGTCAATCTTTAATCTGAGGAGCATTATCATTATGGTAGCGATGGTTGAAAAGAGTCGGGAAGAGACTGAAGGACGACTGATCCTCAAAAAGGGCGAAGAAAGAAGACTTCTGTCCGGACATTTGTGGGTCTTCTCAAATGAGGTCGCCACTCTGGAGAAACACTCTCCTGACGCTCCCCTCTTTGTATCGGTTGAGTCACATCAGGGAAGGTTTCTGGGGCGTGCTCTCTATAACCCCCAGACATTGATTGCGGCTCGCCTTCTTGATCCTTTCTACCAGCCTTGGAAAGGGTTTTCGTCCTATCTTGAAGAGATTCTTGACCGGGCTATTGCTCTCCGGAAGCAGGTTTGCCCGGGAACGCTTTATCGGGTGGTTCATTCGGAGGGAGATTTTCTTCCGGGGCTGGTTGTGGATCGGTACGATGATTTTCTTGTCGTTCAGGCGACCACTCTTGCCATGGAGGCTTACCTTCCGGAGATTCTCCTCTTGCTTCGGACCCGATTTTCTCCCCGTGGTATCAGGATTGACCGGTCTGTGCATGCGAGGTCCATCGAGGGACTTCCCGTCGGAGATGACCTGATCGAGGGCGATGTCCCCAGGACACTGTCTGTACAAATGAGCGGGTCAGTTGTCCATTTTCCCTTCCGGGACGGACAGAAAACAGGTCTTTTCCTTGATCAGCGAAGAAATATCGAATCCCTGTCGCATTTTTTTGCGAACAATGATGTTCTCGATGCTTTTTGTCATGTGGGCTCCTGGTCGATGGCCGCCGCAAGAAACGGGGCACGGGGGGTGACCGGAGTTGATACGTCTTCTTCGGCACTTGAGTGTTATCAGGAAAATCTCTCTGTTTTTCCTGGTGTGATGAGTGCAGCGATCAAGCGGGATTTTTTTGAGTGGGCGGAAGAGGAGAACCGGGCAGGCAAAAAATTCGATGCCGTTGTCATGGATCCTCCTGCTTTTATCAAAAGCCGGAAGAAAAAGGAGGAAGGGGTCAGGGGCTATTATGCTGCGAATCAGCTTGCCATTGACCTTGTTCGTCCGGGGGGACTTCTTGTGACATGTTCCTGTTCGGCGCTTTTGGAGAGCGATGAACTTTTGGGGATTCTCCGAAGTCTCCTGAAGAAAAAAAGACGCTCGGGCAAGCTTGTGTACAAGGGAGGATCCGGTCCGGACCATCCGATTGTTCCGGCCATGGGTGAGCTCGAATATTTGAAGTGCCTGGCCTTTGTTCTTTCATAGAAAATCAAGAATCAATCTTTTTCATTAAAAAATATTGTTTTGTAAATAGTTGATTGAAAAGACGTTGACTTCGATCTTCTTTTCCGTCTACAATGAAGCGATTTGAAATAATAAAACCGGCTTAAAAAATTGCGAGGATCTTCTCCATTATGGAAACCCCATCATCTGTTCCGTCATCGGTACCGTCTGCATCTCCAGAAAATCTTCTTCATTCAAGGAATATCGCGATTATTGCCCATGTTGATCATGGAAAGACAACGCTTGTGGACAAGCTTCTCCAGCAAGGCCACGTTTTTCGCGAGAATGAAGTTGTCGAAGAACGCGTCATGGATTCCAATGCTCTTGAAAAGGAGCGGGGAATCACTATTCTTGCGAAAAACACTTCGGTCCACTACGGTGATTACAAGATTAACATTGTCGATACTCCCGGCCATGCGGACTTTTCCGGAGAAGTCGAACGGACCATGACGATGGTTGATGGCGTTCTTCTTGTCGTTGACGCCTATGATGGCCCAATGCCACAGACAAGGTTCGTTCTGAACAAGGCTCTTTCAATGGGGTTGAAGCCAATCGTTGTTCTGAACAAGATCGATCGTCCGGATGCGAGGCCTGTGGAGGCATTGAACGATGTCTTCAGCCTTTTTGTCGAGCTTGGTGCAACAGATGAGCAGATGGACTTTCCGGTTGTGTATGCGTCTGCAAAAAAAGGGTATGCAACAATGGATCTTTCGGTTCCATCCGATAACCTGATCCCCCTCTTTGAAACAATTATCAACTTTACTCCCCCTCCGGCGGTTGATGTCAACGGACCATTTCTGATGCAGGTGACCAGCCTTGAGTACGATTCTTATATTGGCCAGTGTGCCCTCGGTCGAGTCATTCGCGGAAAAGTCTCGAATGCCGAAACGATCGGTCGCGTTGTGAACGGGGAAATCATCGAGCGCGGCAAGGTCAAGAAAATCATGTCCTTTGAAGGCTTGAAAAAAGTTGAGGTTCCCTCCGCAAGAGCAGGGGATATTATTCTGGTTGCAGCCTTCCCGGATCTCAGGATCGGAGATATCCTCTCCGATCTGACGACAGTCGGTGAACTGCCCCCTATTGAAATTGGTGAGCCCACTATCTCTATGGAATTTCTGGTTAACAACTCTCCTCTTGCAGGCCAGGAAGGGAAGTTTGTGACGTCAAGAAATCTCAGGGACCGTCTCTTCAAGGAGATCCGTTCCAACGTGGCACTCCGGGTGGAAGAGACCGACAGCCCTGACTCATTCAAGGTTTCCGGTCGTGGTGAGCTTCACCTCGGGATCCTGATCGAGACAATGAGACGCGAAGGGTATGAGTTTCAGGTCTCCAGGCCGAAGGTCCTTTTCAAGGGTGAGGGCTCATCAAAACAGGAGCCTTACGAGTATCTGGTCATCGATGTCGCTGAAGAGTATGTTGGAACCGTTATGGAAAAACTTGGGCCCCGGAAAGGGGAGATGCTCAATATGGCTCCCCAGAGAGGTGGTCATGTCCGTCTCGAATTCCTGATTCCTGCCAGAGGTCTTCTTGGATACAGGAGCGAATTTCTCTCCGATACGAGGGGAACCGGACTTTTGACGCATACATTCCACGGCTACGGGGACTTTAAGGGTGACATTCCCGGCCGGGTTAACGGAGCTCTGATTTCCATGGAACAAGGTGAAACTGTTGCCTATGCCATGGTTAACGTGCAGGAAAGGGGAGTTCTCTTCGTCAACCCTGGCGTCAAGGTTTACGAAGGAATGGTTATCGGTGCCCATTCCCGTCCTACGGATCTTGCTGTGAACCCATGCAAGAAGAAACATCTCAACAATATTCGCTCTTCAAATGCGGAGGAAGCAATCGTTTTGACCCCCCCGCGCCTTATGAGTCTTGAGCAGACACTCGAGTTTCTGGAAGAGGATGAGATCCTGGAGGTTACACCTGAAAATCTTCGGATCCGCAAGAAGCTTCTTTCTGAAAACGACCGGAAAAGGGCAGGAAAAAAATGAATGGACTCAATCTGATTAAATGGAAATCCCTATCCGGGAAAGGCTTCAGCTCCTGGTTGGTTGTTTTCTTAACGGGTGTGTTATTAACGACTGGAGCAGGAATGGAAAATGCACAGGCATCAGGGCAATCATTGGCTCCTGGTGAATATGCCGAATTTGATACTTCAATGGGAAAGATAACATGTCTGCTGCTCAAGCAGTCGGCTCCCCATGCTGTTGAAAACTTTGTTGGGCTGGCAACCGGAAAGAAAGAGTTCCTTGATCCCCAGACAAGGGAGATGGTCAAGCGGAAGTTTTATGATGGGTTGATCTTCCACCGCGTTATTAAAAACTTCATGATCCAGGGTGGTGATCCCCTTGGTAATGGAATGGGCGGTCCCGGATACCAGTTTAATGACGAGATTGATCCCACAAGGGACTTCACTAAAAAAGGCGTACTTGCAATGGCCAACGCCGGCCCGAACACAAACGGAAGCCAGTTTTTTATCACGGTAGCCCCTGCTCCCTGGCTTGCAGGAAACTACACCATTTTCGGAGAGGTTGTTTCCGGCCAGGATGTGGCAGATGCAATTTCTCTTGTTCCAACCGATCGAAGGGATCGCCCGGTAACACCTGTGGTTATTAACCATGTCCGCATCTTTACCGTCCTTCCCTGACCATCCTTCCTCCTTTCTTTCTTCCGCAGATGAGCTGAGTGATCAGCTCTCTCCCGGGAGAAAGAGTCTCGATGTCCTTTTTTTGGGAACGGGAGCCTCATCAGGGGTTCCCGTAATTGGTTGTTCCTGCCCGGTTTGCATTTCCACCGACAAGAAAAATCGTCGTACCCGCTCATCTGTCCTGGTTCGTTGTGCCGGTAAAAATCTGTTGATTGATACGTCGCCGGATCTGCGATACCAGTCCTTAAAAAATGGTGTTGTCACCATAGACGGAGTGATCTTTACCCATCCCCATGCGGATCATGTTTTGGGCCTTGATGAGCTTCGGATCTTTAACTATATCCAGAAAAGGGAAATTCCGGTTTATGCGGATTCTTATACATTGTCCCGAGTCCAGATGATGTTTCCCTATGCTTTTTCCGAGGCAAACCGGGGAGGTCTTTCCCGGCCCAAACTGATTCCCCATGAAATAACCGGCCCTGCGGATATCCTTGGAATGAGCGTTATTTCATTTCCTGTGTATCATGGACCGGTGATGAACCATGCCGTGAGAATCAACGATCTGGTCTACCTGACCGATTGCAAGGGGATTCCGGATGAGTCATGGGAGGCACTTTATGGTGTTGAGACATTGATTGTAGGTGCGGTGAAATATGAGCCTCATGAGTCCCATTTCGGGATCCATGAGGCTCTTGCGCTGATTGAACGGTTAAATCCGAAAAGAGCGTTTATTACCCATCTTTCCCATTCCCTTGAGCATGAAGAGCTATCAAGAATGTTGCCCCCGTCTGTTTTCGTGGCCTACGATGGCCTCAGAATCACGACAGGGGGTTCTTAGGCAACCGGGACGTCCAGACCTGAGAATGCGCTGATCAGTTTCTCAGCCAATGGAACGACATCTCCAACATCTTTTCCGTAGCCATCCGCATGAATTTCTGTCGAAAACTTTGGCGTGACAACCGCCCCTCCAACCATGACCTTGTAGGGAAGATTCTTTTCCCTAATTGTCTCAATTGCAATTTTCATCTGCATCATGGTCGTAGTCATCAATGCACTCAGTGCAATGATCTGTGCCTGATGTTTTTCTGCCGCAGCAAGAATGTCATCAAGCGGAACATTTCGTCCAAGGTCAATGACGGAAAAACCAAAGTTCCTGAGCATCAGGATACATATATTTTTTCCGATATCGTGGATATCTCCCTTAACCGTTGCGAAGACAACGCACCCCTTGGGTTCGACGGGACCGTCCGCTTCGAGGTGGGGCTGAAGAACTTCCACGCCTTTTTTCATCGCATCTGCCCCGGCGATCAGGTGAGGAATGAACTTGACCCGTTGTCCAAAAAGATCGCCAAGATGACGGATCGCCGGAGTCATGATGTCCAGAAATATGGTAAAGGCCGAAAGTCCTTCATCAAGACCCTTCTGGCAAAGGGCTGCGATGCCGTCACGTTCTCCTTCGAGAATCGCCTGTCTTATGGCTTCAGAGGTTGTTCTGGGAGCAGCCTCTTTTTGAGAGGGCTGTGTTCCTGATGCTGGAGTCCATGCCGCTGCCTTGTTCAGGTAGATCCGGCAGTCGGGATCACGCCTTGCAAAGAGGGATGATGCGGCAACTGTTTGATGAAGAACCTGGTCGTAAGGGTCGCATATTGCAGCGTCAAGCCCTGCACCGATTGCCATGGAGAGGAAGTTGTTGTGAACGATTTTCCTGGCGGGAAGTCCAAATGAGACATTCGAGAGCCCCAGAATAGTGGGTAATCGAAGCTCTTTTTTAATGAGGGAGATCGTGTCAAGAGTTTGCTTTGCTGCTTCCTGAACGGCACTTACCGTCAGTGCCAGCGTGTCGAAGATCAGATCGCGCGGGCGGATTCCCAGCTCTTCAGCGCGTCTCAGGATCTTCTCGGCATTTTTCATGCGTTCGGCTGCTGTTTCAGGTATGTTGTCTCCGGATACGAGCGCAATGACGGCCGCACCGTATTTTCGAATGAGCGGCAATACCTCCTCAAGGCGTTCATCTTCCGCGTTGACAGAGTTGACGAGTGCCCGTCCCGGATAAAGCTTCAGGCCGGCCTCGAGTGCCGATGCGTAGGATGAGTCAATAACCAGTGGCAGTGAAACTACATTCTGAATAGCGGTAATCGCTTTCGCCATCATCTCCGCTTCGTTGACAAGCGGCACGCCAACATTGACGTCGAGGGCACCGGCTCCTGCCTCGGCCTCTTTTCTGGCTTCCGCCACGATCAGGTCGACTTGTCCGTTTGCGATCGCTTCAGAAAAGATCTTTTTGCCTGTTGGATTGATTTTTTCTCCGACGATGAGAAAGGGAACGCCATCTCCAATCAAGGTCATGCTGGTTCTGGAAGAGATCTTCAGAAGAGACGGGGTTGGTCTTGAGATGGGAGATGCACCCTTGACGGTCTTCGAGAGGATCCTTATATATTCCGGGGTCGTTCCGCAGCAACCGCCAATAATGTTTGCGCCTGCTTCAACAAAGGAAGGCGCAAATCTGGCAACCTCCTCCGCTCCGGTGAGGTAGAGTGTTTCTCCATTTCGATGGACGGGAAGCCCGGCATTCGGTTCGACCGCAATGAACGTATCTGTTGTCTGGCCAAGCCTTGAGACGACAGGAACCATGGCCTCCGGTCCAACGGAGCAGTTCAGTCCCATGATGTCAACAGAAAAGCCTTCAAGCACACTTGCTGCCGTTTCAGGATCGGAGCCGGAGTCGGTAATGCCGTCCATGTTGAATGTCATGAGGGCCATTACAGGAATGCGTCCGTTGACCGCCTCCCGCACGCCGATGAGGGCTGCTCGCATCTCCTGAATGTCGAACATGGTTTCTATCGCGATGAGGTCGGCGCCGGCCTCAAGCAGAAGTTTTGCCTGTTCGTAGAAAATGGCGATTGCGTCATCAAACGGGAGGTCTCCAAACGGAGCGATGGTTGTTCCGGATGGTCCGATATCGCCAGCCACGTAGGCTTTTCCTCGAGCAGCCCTTTGTGCCAGTTCAACCGCATGGAAATTGATTTCCCGGATGCGGTCCTGGGCGTTGTACTCTGAGAGCCTGAGTCTTGAGGCTCCGAAGGTATTTGTCAGAATGATATCTGAGCCGGCATTGACATATTCGGTGTGGACCGCCTGAATTTCCTGGGGTTTTTCAATGTTCCAGAGGTCCGGTGCATAACCTGCAGGAAGTCCACGGGACTGGAGGAGGGCTCCCATGGAGCCGTCCAGAAGAAGAACTTCATATTTCAGGCGTTCAAGCAGGGGCTTCACTGTTCTTCGTTCTCGCTTTCCGGCTCATTGGCCAGTTTTTGTCCCTCAATGATCCGTTCCCATCCGATGACAGCTGAAACGGAAAGCCTTGGAGACATGATGAATGATTCGTTCAGGGAGATTCCAATTTTGTCTGCCTGGGTCAATTCCATGACCTCGGTCTGGGTGGATAGAGGCCAATCTCCGTAGCCTACTCCGAATCGAAATGTCTTTTTGTATCCGAACCGGATGATTTCTTTTTCGATTGCATGGTCAATAACGATTCCCATGTAGTCGGCCATCCATGCTCCCACCCGTTCCAGGAAATAGGAATAGGCAGGTTCGCTTCCGGCAAGCTCGTCGACCCGGTCTTCAACTTGTGGTCCGATTGTTGCGACAAGGAGTGTCGCATAGTCGCAATTTTTAAGCAGTTTAACCATCTTTTCCCCGACAAACAATGTGTTTGTTTCCCGGGTAAGCACTTTCTTGTCTTCGACCCCCGTAATGGAAAGGGTCCGGAACACTCCGCGACCATGGATCAGCCGGTATCCTTCATCAATCGCTTTTTTGATCTGGGATGCGAGCCCCGGTTCATCGAGATCCTTGAGGAAAGACTTTTTGGGAATGCGCATCTCGCGGAGGATCTGGCGCTCTTCGATCTGAAAAGGGATATTGTTGAAGAACACCGGAGCTCCAAGCCTCATGCTTGGCATCTTATATCCTCCAAAAAAATGAAAACCGGCTCCTTCTGCTGAAAAATAAACAGCAAGGAGCCGGTCAAGACCAAAGCGGGACTGTCTTTACTTCAGAGACCCAATCGACCTTTGTGTTCGTGTCGATTATCTCTCGGCGTTTGCCACTTCCAGGCTGATATTTGGAGAAGGAGAGGTTCTTGGGTCGAGCAGTATCGGTGCCCCGGCCTCTTTTCTCAGCTCTTCGTTGATATGCATCGAGCAAAACTTGGGTCCGCACATTGAGCAAAACTCGGCGGTCTTGAAGACCTCGTGGGGAAGAGTCTCATCATGCATGCTTTTGGCCCTGTCAGGATCCAGGGAAAGTTCGAACTGGGTGTTCCAGTCGAAGGCGTAACGGGCTTTCGAAAGGAGATCGTCCCTGTCTCTTGCTCCAGGCCTGTGCCGTGCAATATCTGACGCATGGGCCGCAATCTTGTAGGCAATAATTCCGTTTCTGACATCTTCCAGATTCGGAAGTCCCAGATGCTCCTTGGGTGTCACATAACACAGGAGGGCCGCCCCGGCGCTGCCTGCCGCCGTTGCGCCAATGGATGAAGTGATATGGTCATACCCAGGGGCAATATCTGTTACAAGGGGGCCAAGGACATAAAATGGTGCTTCGTAACAGAGCTCCTGTTGTTTTTCGACATTCATGGCGATCTGGTCAAAGGGAACATGCCCCGGCCCTTCGATCATGACCTGGACATCAGCTTCCCAGGCACGCTTGGTCAACTCGCCCAGAACCTTGAGTTCTGCAAACTGGGCTTCGTCGGAAGCATCAGCCAGACAGCCAGGCCTGAGTCCATCACCAAGAGAGAGTGTCACGTCATACTGCCGGCAAATCTCGAGGAGCTCATCAAAATGTGTGTAGAGCGGGTTTTCCAGCTTGTGATGGTTCATCCACTGGGCCATGAGCGCACCGCCGCGGCTGACGATTCCTGTGATCCTTCTTGTGGTCAGGGGGATGAACTCCCTGAGGATTCCGCAATGAACGGTCATGTAGTCAACGCCCTGTTCTGCCTGGGAGCGAATGACATTCAGAAGGTCTTCCGGAGAAAGGTCAAGGGGATCGCCCACATTCTGGATGGCTTCATAGATCGGAACCGTTCCGATCGGAATGGGGGACCTGCGAATGATTTCTTCCCGGATTTCAGGAATTTTGGGTCCGGTGGAGAGGTCCATTGCCGTGTCTGCACCATACTTTATGCAGACTTTCAGCTTGTCCAGCTCGTTTTGTATGTCAGGAACCACTGCAGAGTTTCCGATGTTTGCGTTGATCTTGCATGTGGCAGCGATACCGATGGCCATTGGAACCAGTTCCGGGTGCTTTATATTTGCGGGGATAATCATTCTTCCCCGGGCAATTTCAGATCGTATAAGTTCTGGGTCGAGTTTCTCCACTTCGGCAACGTAAGCCATCTCCTCAGTGATAACCCCTTTGCGTGCAAAGTGCATCTGGGTTACTACACCCGAGCGCTTTTTTATCCATTCCTGTCTCATACTATCTGCCTCCCGTTTCCGACTATTTATAGGTTACGTATTGGAACAGCTTGTGAACAAGATCTCTTGGCTGTCTTTTGCGCAGGTAATTCTTTTGAGGGACAGTTCAAATTTAAACATGCGACCGTTCCGGTGTCAATGAAATAGGGGGCCCTTTGAAAGTGGAGTTTGATTATCAAGGCTGCGCAGACTATCAGACTGTGCTTGCCGGCTCTGGAGTTGGCTGGGCATATGAGTGGGCGATGATATCAACTTTATTTCCGCTCCAGAACAGGACGATCTCCTGTGGAGGGGATCCCGGGACAATTTTATCGTCAATCTTGTGCAGGACAGGCAGCATGAGGTTTTGGGTCATGGTTCGTGCTTTGGAGAAATCGGGATGTTTCTGTTCTATCTGGTTGTAAATTCCATCCACAAGACCAAGATCGGTGGATATTGTCATGTTTGCCTTTTTCCCTTCAAGAAAGGATCTCAAAATCCGATTGACCTCGAAGTCAATGACATCCCGGAGTTCTTGCTCGCGATAAGGGACAAACGGAAGAATCCTGTCGAGAAGTGAGAGAAAGGGTGTCTGGAACACAGGAAGATAGGCGAGCCTCCTGTCATTTTTCTGGACGATTCTTGCTACTTCCCCCGCTCTGTCCTCAACATCGAGCGCTTCAATGTCCTGGGGGGAGAAGAGCGTTGATGCCATGACAATGGTCAGGTTTTCAAGTGGCAGCTCCTGTTTTTGCCAGTGCAGGGCTCCTGTCCGGAGAAGCTCTTCTATCGGAGCCCAGATCGAAGGATGTGCTCTTTCAATATTGTCGAGGTAGAGAAGCTGATTCGGATTTTCCTTCAGAAGATCCCACAGTCCTTCGGGAACATTGACCGCTGAACGCTCAAGTACGGGTTTCCTGATCAACTGTTCTGAATAATAAAGTTCTTCATAGAGGCTCATGTCCCGATAGATGAAGCTTTTGGGGTCTTTATACAGGAGATCTGCCATGGACTGTGCCATTGTTTTCTTCCCCGTCTGTTTCGGTCCGATAAAAAGGAAACTGCCCAGCAGCTTGGATCCTCCCGCCCTGATCTTCATTCTTGAGCTGTCGAGAACGGAGATGATTTCTTCTTGAATTTCGTCTCTCCCCATATAGCCGGGAATCAACGTTGTCGGAAGCTGAGGAAGATTGATCTGGATGTTGTCCGGTCCGGAGGTGGGCTGATCGGGCTCCGGGATCTCCTTTGGAGGGGGTTCCCCGGTGAGAACCGGCTCTTTGAAAAACTGGCTGAGATCGACATTTTCAAGTGGGACCCCGTCAAGTATCTGGGCCAGGGCATGTTCTTCGATCTGGGAGATGAGCTCCCGTTGCAGTTCGTTGATGTCGATAACCTTTGTCAGCTTCCTGAGTATCATCGGATCGACGCTTGAAAGTTGTGGTGTGCTTCCGACAAACCAGTACTGCTTGTCCTGCAGAACCTGTGTGAGCTCGATGACTTTCTGATTGTAGATTTCCCCGTGGTATCCGAAATTTGATAGTTGCACCCTGGGAAAAAGGAGTTCGATCGGATCAACATAGAGAATGGCGGGGCGCTTTTTTCTGGACTGAATAATAAAATTTCGCATTGCGGCAAGGCTGTTTCTTGAAAGCTCTTTATGGAGAAGGGCATTGAAACTGAAAAGCTCCTTTTCTGCCAGAAGCTGGATAATCTGCATCCTGAGAATCGGGTCCGGTCCGACAATGATGATCGGTTCCCTCGATCGCCTCTTGTTCTGGATCGCCAGCTCAACCGCCTTTTCAATCAGGGGGAGACGGATCTTTTCGGGAGTGAGAATGGCTCGGATCGCTTCCATCGGGCCAATTGTCGGATCCTGGATGCCCTGTTTCTTTTTACGAATCGCTACGTCGAGATCCAGTTGACGGAGTGATCTCTTGAGTTCCCTGGCGGTATTGAGCGCATTATGAACGACCTCCTCAATGACTTCGATGCTGAAGCCATCCATCATTTCTCCGAGCTTTTTAAGGTCGTACCCGTTGATCATTTCTTCCGACATCAATGCTATATCTCCTGATAGTGCCTCTTTTTTCTTGGCCTCGGTCAGCAGACTCCTTTTTAAAATACTTGATCGGCTTAAAGGATCGGGCAGGGGAACTTCAAGAACCCAGCGCATGATTGGTGGCGTTCTGAAATCTTCAGGGATATTTGAAAGAGAGGAGACCGTCGCGATGACCAACGTGTTTTTCATATGAAGGATCTTTTCAAGAAACTCCCTGATGGATTCCAGGGGGGGGGGCAGGGCTCCTTCGGAGGTTCCCAGAACCTCTTCATAATCGGTGATATGAAGGAGTGCCGGCTGGAGCGTTTTGATTTTTCTGAAAAATCTCTGGAGCTGCTCTTTCAGAATATGCTTTTCCAGGAGGTTGAAACTTGAGAGTTTGATTTCGAGCAGCGATCTCCCGGACTCTCCTGCAAAGGATCTGACAACGATGTTTCTGCCAGCGCTGGTTCCTCCCCAGAGAAGAATCCCGTTGTATTCGGCCTTAAAGAGTCCAAGATGGTTGATGAACTCAGAATAGGCTTTCATGATGGAGAATTTAAAGTCCTGGTTTCCCTGAAATGTACTGAAATTTTCTTCCGGAACAAGCTTGCTGTTGTTGCCGCTCTGAACGACCGTGATCCCTCCGAGAAGGATCCCCGTCAGAATGGCAAAGGTCAAGGCTGAAATGCACCATCCTGTTCCGACACCAAAGGACGTGATTGCAGCAACTGTCGCGTAAGGCTTTAGGAATGCTCCTATCACGAGGAAAAATCCGCCGGTAAAAATTGCTGTTGTCCAGAAGGCAAAAGCACCGGGGGGAAGATGGAGAATGTTTTGCCGTGTTCCGACCTCTCCTCCGGGAAGTTGTTGAGGAACGGTTGAGGGAATCATCAGGAAGAACAGGATAGAGATAAAAATGGTTCCGCCGGTAATCCACAGCCCCCATGCCAGGGTTGCCTGGCTGGCTGAAAAATGAATGCCCATCAAGATCAGGATTGATGCAATGATTCCCCATTCCAGAAAAAAGGAGATTGGCGGCGGCGGTGTATCTCCGGGTCTTTTCTTTTTTGAGCGGGGAGGAAGAGGTTTTGCATAGTTTGTGCTGATGACCATGATGGCGGCGGTAAAGGTGAGGATGACAACGCCAAGCGCAAGCGTTGCAAGGAGAGGGTAATCGTCAAAGAGGGGGTCGATATACTTCCTCAGAATGGTTCCGAGACTGACAATGAGCAGTCCTGATCCAACAAGAAGGATCTTGATGAACATGGTCAGCCTTTTCCCAGTTCAAGAATCGCTTGTGCGACATTCCTTGAAACGCCGGCGACACGCATGATCTCCTCCACTGGAGCGGCCATGATGGCGTTTATTGAATGAAATTCCCTCAGCAACTTTTTTTCCCGTTCGGCTCCAATCCCGGGGATCTTGAGGAGTCTTGATTCCCTCAGGATGTTTTCCCTGAGGGATCGATGATATGTGATGGCAAATCGATGTGCTTCATCTCTCATATGGACAAGGATATGCGTTGCCTTGCTATGAGGGGGAAGTATAACCGGGTTTTCCTGGCCGGGGATGAAAATGCGTTCCAGTTTTCCTGTTCTGAAGCGCTCTTTTGCTATTGAGACGACCCGTCGTGAGGCCGGCAGCTTTGACATCTCAGCCAGCTTTTCGACACAGGCGCCAAGCTGTCCTGGCCCGCCATCTATGACGAGAAGGTCTGGAAGAGGATTTTCCCTGAACTGACGTTCCATCACATGTGCAAGCATTTTGAAGTCATCCTGTCCTTTTTCAAGCTGGATCCTGAATTTCCTGTATCCGGACTTTTCAGGCTTTCCATCACGGAACGTAACGTATGATGCGACGGGAAAGGCATCTCCAATATTGGAGATGTCCACGCAAGCCATCAGAGACGGAGGTGCTTCAAGCCCAAGGATTTCTGCAAGCTCCGAAAGCGCTTCCTTGAAGGCACCTTTTTGCTTTTTCAGTTCGATCAGGGCTTCCTGTCCATTTTTGACGGAAAGATCCAGAAGAGTTTTCCTGTCCCCTCTGAGCGGATGGTGAATCCTGACCTTCCCACATTTCTTTTCGGAGAGCCAGCCAAGACTCATGAGCTCATCTTCCGGGATGGGGCTCCCGACAAGGATCTCGTCTGGAATCGTGGAGAGGTCTTTTCCATAGTATTGATCGAAGAAAGCCCCCAGAAGTTCGGAGTCGGGAGCTTCCTCTCCATTTTTGATGTCAATTTCCCTTTTTCCGCTTACGCTTCCTCCACGAAGCTGAAGAAGTTCGACAAGCACAAAAGGTGGATCCCGCACAACCGCTACCACATCGACGGAGTGCTGGATATCAAAAGATATTCCCTGTTTTTCCTGGATCATTGAAACATTGAGGAAGCGGTCCCTGATTTTTGCCGCCTCTTCAAACTTCAGATCTTTTGCAAGAGATGCCATTTCCTGATGCAGAGCGCTCAGAAGGTCGTCGTTTTTTCCTTCGAGAAAGAGTCTGACCTCATTTGCAACTTTCCTGTAATCAGCAATGGAAACAAGTCCCGCGCATGGTCCAAGGCATCTTTGTATCTGATACTCGACACAAGGTCGCTCAAGTGATCCATCGAGAGGAATTTCGCAGGAGGCCAGGGGGAAAGTTCTTGCTACGAGTTTAAGGGTGTCCCTCAGAGCTCCGGGGGATACAAATGGGCCAAAATAAAGAGCGCCATCGTTCTGTGTCCTTCGGACGACAGAAAGCCTTGGAAAGGATTCCTGCCATGTGAACTTCAACAAGGGATAGGTTTTGTCGTCTCTCAGCAATACGTTATATTTTGGCCGGTGCTTTTTGATCAGGCTGTTTTCCAGAATGAGTGCATCGACCTCGGTCCGGGTTACGATGGTTTCTATATTCCTGATTTTCGTGACCATCATGGCGATCCGGTTGCCCCTTCCTGTGCGCGTTGTAAAATAGGATCTTATCCTGTCGCGAAGGTTCCGGGATTTCCCGACATAAAGAATATGGTCTTCTGCATCTTTCATGATATAGACACCCGGTTCTGAGGGGGCCATCCGGATTCTTTCTATGATTTCCGGCAAAAAGTGATGTTCGTTGTCCTGATTGTTCGAATCAGCCATTTGATCCTTCTTTAAGGCAGAATATCCCCTCCTGGGAGTTTCCTGCCAAGCGGGGATGAATGCCCCTTGTCTTTTTTGTGGACGCAGTCTGTGACTGCTTCCTATTGGATTGTTCCTGCCCTCCGCTAACACTATAATACAGAATCGGGAGTTTGTGCCGATTGGTTGATGGTGCCATTTGAAGCTGGAAAGAGGGAAAATCGATGGATGATCCAAAAGAGAAAGACTCCGGTGCTCCCATTGAGCCTGAAGGGCAAGATGACCTTGCTCCGGCACGAATGAGTCGTTCGGACTGGTTCCAGGTGATCCAGTACTTCTTTGGAGTATTATTTTTTATCGGAGTTTTTATTTACATGATCGCATCCGGACCAAAGGGGGCTCTCATCGGAGGGGTTTCACTTCTTGCAGGCGTTCTGCTTTGGGTGATTTTCCGTTATGTTTTAAAAGAAATCGCATGAGGGCCTTTTTCGCTATTATCGGCCATCCTGTGGCGCATTCCCTCTCTCCCTGTTTTCAGCAGGCAGCATTTGATGCTTGTGAGATTGATGCTGCCTATATTCCTCTCGACCTGGACCCAGCACGGGCGGAGGACACCCTTTTTTTCCTCAAAGACCTTGCTATCTCCGGATTTAATGTAACGCTCCCGTTTAAGGAGCTTGCCTATCGGAAGGTCGACCATGTGTATGGGATTGCATCGAAGATCCGTTCCGTCAACACGGTGGTCGCGAGAGAAGGTCTGTGGGAAGGGTATAATACTGATGTCCCCGGATTTAAAAAGGCTTACTCCCGTTTTCTGGAAAAAACGGGATACGGGAGTGGCAATTTCATTGTGCTCGGGGCCGGCGGATCAGCGAGGGCGGTCCTTGAAGCCCTTTCCTCCATGGATGTACCCCAAATCAAGGTGGTCAACCGGTCTTCGGATCGAGTGAGAGTCCTTTTGGAAGAGCTTTCCCGTGAGAGGCAGATATCGATGAACTCTCTTGAGGATCTGAAGTCGTCTCTCGACGGAAAAGACTGGCATGTGATCAACACTCTGTCGAGAAACGCCTTTCCTGTGCGCGGAGAATTTCCTCCGCTGGAACCCCTCGACGAAACAAAAGTTGCATCTGTTTTCGACCTTTCCTATGAACGGGAAGGGGACACAGAGTGTGTTTCCTGGGCAAGAAGAAAGGGGATTCCCTCCTCAGACGGGCTTTCAATGCTTCTGTTTCAGGGGGCCTTGTCTTTCGAGATCTGGACCGGGAAGTCTGCTCCCGTCAGAAAAATGGCCGAAGCGATGGCAAAGGCACTGCCCGAGAGAAAGGATCTTCCGGGTCAATTCTCTGACTGAAAAATTGATTTTGCAAAAAGATCTGGTTCGAACTCCAAAAGGTCTGCGCTTTGTTCTCCTACGCCGATGAATCGGACTGGGAGGTTGAATTCCCTTGAAAGCCCAACGGCTATCCCTCCCTTGGAGGTTCCGTCCATCTTCGAAAGAATCATTCCCGTTAGTGGAACCGCCTCTCCAAAATGCCTCACCTGTGAAATGGCATTCTGACCAATCGTTGCATCCAGGACAATCAGCGTTTCGATCGGGGCATTCCCCATTTCCCTGACAACAAGCCGATATATTTTTGAGAGTTCGCTCATAAGGTTGTTTTTCGTCTGAAGCCTTCCTGCCGTATCAATGATGGCAATATCGATCTTTCTCGAAATGGCTGCTTTTACGGTATCGAAGGCAACGGACGCGGGATCTGCCCCTTCTTTCTGGTGAACAACCGGCACGGAAAGCCTTTCTCCCCAAAGTTCAAGCTGTTTGATGGCTGCCGCCCTGAAGGTGTCTCCGGCGCCAAGGATGACCGACTTCCCTTCATTTTTGAATCGGGCGGCAAGCTTGGCGACTGTTGTTGTTTTTCCGGCACCATTGACGCCCACAACAAGAATGACCATCGGCAGATGGGGCGTGCCGCTTTCCCATATTGCAGGTTTTTCAGGAAAGGATCGTGCAATTTGATCAATGATAAAAGCCCTGGCATCGGAAAACGGTGATGATTGATCAGAGCGTTCCCATTCTTTAAGGTCTGAAATAAGCTTTGTGACCACTTTGGGGCCCATGTCGGAGGAGAGCAAAATGGTTTCAAGCTCTTGGTGGAAATGCGTTGATCGCTCTTTTTTGAAAAGTGAGTCAATTTTCTCTGCGAGACTATTGCGTGTTTTTTTCAGTCCATCTGTAAATTTTTGAAAAAGGCTCATATTGAGGGCATGCTATCTTCCTCTGTCCCATTATGGTGAGGGGATGGAAGTCAGATGCGCCGCTCCTTTCTCCTTGATGTTAAGAGCTTCTTCTAGCGGTTATCGGGGGTGTCAGGGATTTTCCCCTGAAAGAATGGTTGATCGCCACCGTAGGGTTGATTCAAATGATTTTCAGGTTGTGAGTCAATCCATTGAGTATAGGATTTTTGAATGAAGTTTGCTGTTTTTCTTTCTGCTTTTTTCATGAGGAGAGCTTCTCGATCTCCAAGTTCATGATCATACCCCTTTAGGTGGCACAGTCCATGTATGACCAGATTGACGATCTCACTGAATAAGGAAATTCCGGCAACAAGAGCCTGTTTATGCGCCTGTTGGAGGGAAATCACGATCTCTCCGTCGGGAGTGCCCAGTCCTCTTAATGATTTCTCATTCTTATAGGAAAATGACAGAACGTCAGTCGTTTTTGCCTTGCCCCTGAATGTTCTGTTCAGATTGCGCATCCGTTGATCGTTGATGAAGATCAGGGCGATAACATCCTGGGAGCGCTTTAAGGATTGCAGCCCCAGTTCGGTGATTCTGGCAAGCAACAGCGGATTGATCTCGAACTTTCTTTGAAGATTGATCACTTCAACCGGCATTCTGTGGTTTCCATGAAGGTGCTGTTACGGGTGGTTTTCCACCGGGATAGGCGATTCTCTTGTGTTGCGTCTGTAAGAGTGTCCGGACAAAAACTTCTTTTAAGGTGGCGATTTCTGAAATAGTCAGTGGACACTCATCAAGTTGTCCGTCCCGCTGGATTTCGAGGAGTGTTTCGTCAATGACCGATATGGCTCTGGCAGGGGAGGCGTCCTGGATTTTGACAGCCCTTCCTGTCGCCTCGATTGCGTCTGCCATCATGAGAATAGCGGTGATTTTGCTCTGTGGCTTCGGTCCTGAGTAGCGGAAATCCGACTCTGACGGAAAATCGGCAGGGCCGGTAGAGCCGTCGCGGGATTTCCTGAGAAAGTATTGCATGATCCGTGTCCCGTGATGCTCTGGAATGGCACTGATGATGGCTTCGGGGAGACCGTGCTTTTTGGCGATTTCAATGCCTTTCCTGACATGATCGATGAGAATGAGTGAGCTCATTCTCGGTGTCAGGAGTTCATGGCGATTGAACGTTGTTTGGTTTTCAATGAAGTACTGTGGCTTGTCCATCTTGCCGATATCATGAAAATAGGCTGAAACCCTTGCCAGTTTTGTGTTTTCACCGATAGACAGTGCTGCTGCCTCAGCAATTTGTGCGACTGCCAGACTGTGAAAGAATGATCCCGGTGCTTTTTGGGAAAACTCATGCAAAAGAGGGTGATTAAGATCGAGAAGTTCTGTCAGGGAGGCTTCCGACAAGAGTCCCAGGCTTTTTTCCAGCAGTGGCATTGCCACATTCTCCAGCATGGGAAACAAAAGCGTTGTTGCAATAACAGCAATGCTCTCCGTCTTGAGGGTAAAAAGGGATGGAGTTCCCACTGAGATCTCTATTCCCAAAAATAGCACTCCCGTGACAATTCCTGAGAGAAGTCCCGATTTGAGTGACCCCATTCTTCCAGGGAGAAGCAGTGCGAGGCTGCTTGAAATCGGTCCGGCAATCAGGGGAAGAATTACCATCTCGTAGCGGGATGTGGGAACTACCGCAATGATCATCCCTGATATCAGGAAAAAAAGCGTTGCTGTTTTTTTCCCAAGAAGGAGTGTGATGATGTTTCCGATCAGAATGATGGAAATCAGCTCGATATTTTCTGTAACCAGAAAATGATGGGAGGACAAGATGGGGGCAGTGATATCTTGTCCGAGCAATATGGACAGTGTGCTGAGGATGATCAGAAAGAGAAGAATGCCTCCCAGCAGGATCTGGAGGAAGTGCTTCTGATTGATTCGTTCGAATTCATTGGGGGGATCCATCAGGGTCCGGTAGAGGATCCTTGTCGAGAGAATGGCCAAAAAGGTCAGAATGGCTGTTCCCAGAAATACATGGATCGAGTCTGCCTGCGTTTCTGGAGACAAGGGAACGGGCTGGTTTTTGAGAAATGTGGAAGAAAATGGCGTAGAAAAAAGACCCAGATTGATTCTTACAATGGCCAGAACAAGGCTTATGCCCGTCAGGATCCAGATGTCCCAGCGCCTTCTGCTAATCTGCCCAGAGGCATGTGAGTTGTTATGTACTGGCAGAAGGTCTGCCAGTACTCTTTTCCGGGGCATGTTTTTCATAGGCCTTGATAATTTCCTGTACAAGACGGTGTCTGACGACATCCACCTCGCTAAAATGGAGAAATTTTATCCCTTCAATATTTTTCAGAATCTTGCTTGCTTCCACGAGTCCGCTGGAGCGGTCACTTGGAAGATCAACTTGTGTAATGTCTCCGGTAATGACTGCCTTTGAATTGAAGCCAATTCTTGTCAGAAACATTTTCATCTGTTCGCGAGTGGCATTCTGGGCCTCATCAAGGATAACAAACGCATCGTTTAAAGTTCGTCCCCTCATGAAAGCAAGTGGAGCGATCTCTATTTCCTGTTTTTCCATCATTTTTTGAACCTTGTCCGCATCGATCATATCAAACAGCGCATCGTACAGGGGACGCAAATACGGATTGATTTTTTCGGCAATGTCCCCGGGAAGGAATCCAAGCTTCTCGCCGGCCTCGACTGCGGGGCGTACAAGAATGATCTTTCTGCAGGAGTGTTTGAGGAGATGATAGGCTGCCATGGCCATTGCAAGGTATGTTTTCCCTGTGCCAGCCGGACCTATTCCAAAGACGATATCGTTTTTTTTGATTGCCTGAATGTATTCGAGCTGATGGGCCGATTTTGGAAAAATAACCCGTTTTCTGCTGTTGATCGGAATATATTCTGCAAGAAGGTCTTTTAACGTAATTCCCGGATCGTTTCGGGTCAGGCTTATTGCCTGGCGAATTTCTTCTTCCCTGATTGCGTATCCGCTGGCCATCAGGGATGCCAGGTCAAGAATGACTTTTTCCCCATGAAGAATATTGTCTTTTTCCCCGGTTGCGGTAATTTTGTGTCCGGAAGTTGCGAGGTGAATGGAAAAAGCTTCTTCAAACAAATGAAGATGAGAGTCCATTTCCCCCAAAAAGAGTTTGGGGTCGAGATTTTCCGGGAGGTGGAAGTCTTTATGGATTCTATCCATCAGCGAGGTGGCGTTGATTCACCCGACGCTTGTGATCCGGATGAAAAGATATTTTCGGGGAGAGGAATGTTTTTGTAAGAGTTTTTCGCTGTGAGGAGAACCTCTTTTGTTTTCAGAAGAAGTACGGGCAACGGACTGTGGTGGATAATCGAGGTCGAAGTCGAGCCGAGGAATATTCGACCGAAGGCGCCTTTTCCCCGTGAGACGAGAATGATCAAGTCCTTTTCCCCGGAAGAAGCAAGTGAAAGTGTTACTGTGTCTGCTTCACCCCGATAAAGAGCAATGCTTACCGGGACTCCCTGATCAAGAAAATGTTGCGCGATAGATTCGAGCTGCCGGGATGCTACGACACCTATCTGCTCATAGATCTCAACTGGTACAGGAAAACCCAAGGGCAGATCGGAAAAAGAGGAGAGAACATGATATAGATGAAG
>JAKAYF010000009.1 GCA_021816465.1 Nitrospirota bacterium | reverse complement strand
AGGAAGCCCGAAAGATCGTCAATGCGTATGGACGGATCTTTGTTGAGGATATTACGGTCAACGAAATGAACTCCCACCGATGCCTGAACCGAAGCATCCGTGACGTGGCGTGGTCGCAATTCTTCTCCTTTCTCTCGTACAAAGCTGCAAATGCTGGTCGGGAGCACAGGAAGGTGAATCCGGCCTACACAAGCCAAACCTGTTCCTCCTGTGGCCATCGGCAGAAGATGTCGCTGTCCTGCCGGACGTATGTCTGTCCGTGTTGTGGAATGGAAAAGGATCGGGACCACAATGCCTCCCTGAATATTTTGAGACTCGGGCTGAAGTCTCGGGGTTAGCCCCTGGAAGCCCCCACGACAACCATATCCATGGTTTAGTGGCGGGAGCAGTCACGAAACCACGACGGCTACTTTGTCACCGGGTCGGTTAAAACCATCGCCAATGCCGGAAAAAGCGCAATCAGGAACAGACCGGACTCACAGAGCTTCAACCATTCCATTGTCTTTTGGGTTCCAGGCAAAAATGTCTACCCGGCAGCAAACTTTGAGTATTGGGTTGTGAATCCGCACCTTGACTCGGAAAGCATGATGGAGGTCAGACACCTGATTCATTGGGTTCTTGAGTCCGGTCAGAAGACATCTTTTATCGAGTCGGCCGGATTCTCTCCTGTCCCGATCGACTCAGCCCGTCCTCTTTTGAGAAATTTGCTGAGGGACCTTCTGCCGGGAGTCGCCTTTAAGGTCGTCACTCCCGGTTAGCCGGATCAGATTGGCCGAAACCGCCCCTCGGTCATTTTCTCAAGATCCCTTGACCTGAGGATGTATTTTCCGACAACGTCAAACTCGAGATGGAGACTGTCCCCCGGATTCCTTTCTCCAATATTGGTCACCATGAGTGTATGAGGAATAATGGCAAGCTCCACATGGACACAGTCCGACTCAGGATGATCCGAAAGTGCGTTGACCGTCAGGCTGATTCCATCAACGCAGATGGACCCCTTGTGGATCAGGAGGGAGGCATGACGAGCAGGAACACCGATGGTCAGGAAGGTTGTTCCTCCTTCATCCCGACGGGAAACAAGCCAGCCGGTCTGGTCCACATGCCCCAGGACCAGATGTCCGCCAAGACGATCTGAAAGTCTGAGCGCACGCTCAAGATTGACTCTTCTTCCGGGAGCCCAGCTCCCCATGCTGGTCACCGAAAGGGTTTCAAGTGACAGGTCGATCCCGAAGCAGGACCGGAGTTGATCAGCCCATACGACGGTCATGCAGGCACCGTCTATGGCGACAGATTCACCGATGGCCAGTTCCCCCGCAAAGGGAACATTCCCAATGACAAAACGCATGCCGCCCTGTTTTTTCTCCGTCTCAAGCAATACACCAACCGTCTCAATGATCCCCGAGAACATGTCGAACCTCCTTGTCGGAATCTTCTGAAATCATCGTTTTTTCATCCCAGAGGTCAATGGACAACAACACATCTTTCCCAAGACGGGTTGGACGGATCGGAACGGGAAATCGCAAGGCATCCTTGAGCATTACGGGAGAGCGTCCTCCAGAAACCCAGTTAATGGCGTCATCCCCGCCAATAACCAGAGGAGCCAGGACCAGCCTGATACGGTCAACCAGACCCTGTGCCAGAAAAGACCCCGTGACATGGCCACCACCCTCGACCAGAAGGGTCAGGATGTGTCGATCCAAAAGGTGCCCCATCAATTCATTCAGATTCAGGTTCCCCGCCGGATCCGCATGGCATCCGATCACAGTCGCACCGGCGGACTCAAGGGCCGAAACGTTTTTCGGGGAAGCATCCTGCCCGGTGACGATCAATACCGGTGCATCAGGGAGCGTCCTGATAACCTGGGATGCGACCGGCGTCCTGGCTGCAGAATCAAGAATGATCCTAACCGGATTACGGGTTTTTCTCCCGGAGATTCGAGTCGTCAGGAGAGGATCGTCCGAGAGGATCGTCCCCACCCCAACGAGAATCGCATCATGGTCATTTCTCAGCCGGTGAGCCAAAAGAAGGGACTTCTCCCCCGAGATCCACTGGGAGTCCCCCGAAGACGTTGCGATTCTTCCATCGATGCTCGCCGCTCCCTTGAGAGTGATAAAGGGGCGCCGATTCTTCATCAGGGAAAAGAACCCCCGGTTCATTTCAAAGGCTTTTTTGCCAAAAACACCCACAACGACTTCTATTCCAGCTCGTTGAAGCTCCTTCACCCCACCCCCCGAGACCTCGGGGTTGGGATCAAGAGTCGAAATCACCACCCGTTGTATTCCGCTCTGGATAATCTCCCTGGTACAGGGTGGAGTTCTCTTTTTCAAATGACAGCAAGGCTCAAGATTGACATAGAGGTCAGCACCCATTGCCTTCGGACCGGCCTGGGCCAGTGCACAGACCTCTGCATGCGCGAGTCCCGGGCGCTGATGGAAACCCTTTCCGACAAGCTTCCCCCGGGAGACGACCACCGCCCCGACGCAGGGATTCGGAGCCACGCTTCCCTCCCCCTTGCGGGCGAGTGCCAGAACCATGTTCATCCACTTCCGGTCAGCCGGCAAAAGATTGGTCACCCGGCCTTTGACTCCCCTGCTTCCTCCTGGGAGGAACCCAGAAGCTGTGAGAGGAATGAAAGCCTTCCAAGCCGTTCCATCCCCGAAAGAATCGTGCCGATCAGGGCAAACCGATTCTCCCTGATCGATTCCTCAGGAGCATTGACAAGCACCGACTCAAAGAAGTTTGTGACGGGATCGACCAGGAGCATCGACCGTCTCCAGATTTCCGGAAAATCCCCCGACTCCGCCAATATCCTCCAGCCAGCAGAATCTGCCAGACCAGTTGACATCATTTTATCCCACAAGGCTTTTTCCGCCGGATCAGCCAGAAGATTTGGATTCACCGAACCTGATTTCTCCCCGGCTTTTTCGATGATATTTGAAATGCGGACGTAGAGATTAACAAGAACAGGAAGTGCCGGATCAGAGAGGATGACCTTCTGGAATGCAAGCCTTTGGCAGGACAGAAAGATCGGCTCAGAAGGAGAAAGAAGTGCAGCCCGGACGAGAAGAACCGGGGCATCCTTGCCCAGATGATTTTCAAGGCGTTCCACGAGAAAATTGAGGAGAGGGAGAGAGCAGTCACTCTCGCCGAAAACCCCGGCAGACCGTTCAGCAAGGTCCTTGACTGAAATTGACCAGCCACTTCCGGCGATCAGTGCAATCAGCCCTGTCCCCGCCCTTCGGACAGCATAAGGATCTTCTGAGCCGCTCGGAGACAGTCCTGCCTTGAATGCTGCCACCAGATAGAGATATTTGTCAGATGCCGCAAGGATCCTCCCCGGCAGCGATTCGGGGAGGGTATCGCCAGGAAAACGGGGATGATAGTGTTCGGAGATCGCCCTGGCTTCCAGGAGAATCTTTTGCGAACCCTCGTCCTGTCGTGAAATCTGTTCACGATTTTCCCATCTCCAGTAATGGCCTCCGATCACACCCTGCAGCTCAGGAAACTCCCGGACCAGACCTGTTGCAAGATCCGCCTTATAGACCGGAGATATCCGGCCCAGAACTCCGGACAAGTCCTTTCTGGAAAAACCGCCGGTGTCCGGAACATGGTCCAGAAACCAATCCACCATGTCTCGTGTCGCGCGCGCATGGTCGAGATAGGTACCTGATCCGGGAAAAAGATTCAGGCCGGACAACTCCCCGGAAAAATCGGAGAGAGAACGCTTCCGGTCACGGTCAAAGTAATACTGGGCATCTTCAAGCCTTGCCCTGACAACTTTTTCGTACCCGGCTCGGATGACGTGGAGGTTCGCACGAGGGTTCCCCGCAACACAGATAAAGTTTGGAAGTGTTTCACCCTCTTTGGTTGTCAGGACAAAATAACGCTGGTGGACACGAAGGACCGTCTGGATCAGCTCCTGGGGAAGATCGAGAAAAGCCGGAGAGAAACTCCCGACAACCACTCTGAACTGCTCCACCAGATCGGCAACCTCCGACAGAAGCTCCGGATCGGACACCCAGACCGCACCATGCGGTAAAAGGCCGGAGTCTGCCTCCATCCTGACTGTCGTATCTATTTCCTGGGCAATCGCTTTTTTCTTGAGTTCACTTTCAACAATAAGCGGCCACTCTGAAACAAGAGACGCATAATGGCTGACATGGTGGACCGTTACCGGCAAAAACCCCATGGACCTTGGCGTCCTGGTCTGGTTTGCCGACTTCTGCCCACAAACCGAAAAGGGAATCAGATCCTGTGCAAACATCGCCAGAATCCAGAGAACAGGTCTGAGGAATGGACCGGTTCCTTCTCCCCAGCGCATGGATCTTGCAAGAGGCAGTTCCACCACCAGTCTTGAAAAAAGCTCGGGCAGGACCTCCGCTGTCGGCTTGACCGGCAAATTGCGGTCAACGGCCAGATAGGATCCTTTTGGGGTATCCAGAAAAAAAAGGCTTGATATTGGCACAGACTGATTTTTGGCAAATCCGGTCGCCTGTGGCGAAGGATGGTCAGGAAGAGTCCCGGCAAGACGTGATGGAGGTCCCATGATCCGCTCGACCCTGGCCTCCTGTTTTTCAGGAAGATCAAGGAAAAAGACAATCAGTCGCTGGGGGGTCGCATGGACGCTGATCGCTCCCTCTCCCAGGCGAAACTCCTTTCTCAGTCTTTGTGCCCCGAGAACAAGAGCTTCCCTGATACCCGGAAGGAGCGCTGCAGGCAACTCCTCGCATCCGATTTCCAGAAGTGCAGAGTGGTCAAGTGCGTGTGTTGGCCTGGGAAAGGAAGCGGAGAGGGTCATCGGATCACCTCACCGGATTGCCCCGGTTCACTGTCGGTCGACCAGTGTTCCAGCGCACACAAGGCCACTGCCCGGGCCCTGCCCCGAACCCTCCCGATAAAGCGCTGCCGTTCGGAAGTGCTCACAGCCCCTCTTGCATCAAGAAGATTGAAGGTGTGGGACATTTTCAGAACCATTTCATAGGCCGGCAGATAAAGACCGTCGGCCACAAGCTGGCTTGACTGGGCCTCAACGAGTGAGAAGAAGTTCCGCAGTTCATCAACCGGTGCCTTTGAAAAATTGAAATGGGACTGCTGACGCTCATTTTCAAAGTGGACATCCCCATAGGAAACATTGCCCGAATAAGCAAGGTCATAAACGTTTTCCACACCCTGAAGGTACATCGCCAGACGTTCAAGGCCATAAGTGATCTCAACCGTAATCGGGGAAAGGGGAATTCCGGCAATTTCCTGAAAATAGGTAAATTGTGTGACTTCCATGCCATCAAGCCAGACTTCCCAGCCAAGCCCCCAGGCGCCAAGGGTCGGAGACTCCCAGTCATCATGAACAAATCGGATGTCATGATCCGAAATATTGATCCCCAGTGCCTCAAGACTTTTAAGATAAAGGCTCTGAGGCTCCAAAGGAGAAGGCTTCAGAATGACCTGAAACTGATAGTACCGCTGCAACCTGTTTGGATTCTCCCCATAACGACCGTCTGTCGGACGCCGGCATGGCTGCAGGTAGGCAGAGCGCTTGGGCCGGGAGCCAAGGGCTCCGAAAAAAGTTTCAGGATGAAAGGTCCCCGCCCCCATCTCCATATCCCATGGTTCCGGCAACAGGCAGCCCTCTTTCGCCCAATATCCCTTAAGGGCCAGAACCATTTCCTGAAAAGTATTGACTGGCATGACAGACATAAACTCCCTCCAAAAACCCTTTTCGGGAAAACCCCTCCCGGAAGATCGCCTTAAAAGACCGGGTGAAGCGATGCGATGAAGCCCCGATCATACTTTTATTTGGTGCCAAAAGACAACGGACAGGCGGGCTTTTACCGGGAATACCCTCCCCTGATACGGGAGCGTAAAAAACTTTTTTTCCGGAGCATGGGCAGGGACTTTCCAGAGGGAAACGACTGTCGGGTTGCATCAGCCAATCGACAAAACTTATGATCCTTATGAGCATTGGGCGCCTTCAACCAGAGAAAGCACAGGAGCATCCTTGAGGATCATCGCGTCAAAACACCCATTGATGAACCAGGCTCCGGTCCTCTATGCTCCCGTTGAGGTCGACAATGTCCTGGGAGACCGGACCGACGGGATTCCGGAAGGCTCTTGGCATATGGGGTTCTCCAGGGGAGGAGACCTGATCTACAAGTCGGACAACCTTCCGCCCCTTCTTTCTGCCCTGCCGACACTGAAAGCCCAGGATCTTTTTTTTGCTGAGCTGTCCGGAGTTCTTCCCTCCACGGAAACAAGAACATTTGAAGAGTTCCGCAATCACATTTTTTCTGAAAAGAAAGCCAGCATCGTCTTCAAGGTCCGAAGAAAGGACCTGACGCTTCCGCCCAGAATGGGCATCGCCGCCAGAAAGTTTGAAAACGGGCTCCATTTTCTCTTTATTCCGGAAGGGAAAGGAACGGACCCTTCCGCCGTCGGAAACCCTGATTTCCTGAGCGATACCGCCAGGATCCAGACCGAAGTCACCAACTGGCTGACGCGACTCGATGAGGAAACACTCTGTGCAATAGCCCTGGGAGCATTCCAGTCGGAATACAGGCAACGCTATGAACCGGGGATCCTTTTCCGCACTGCTCAGGGAACACCGATCGGTCTTCCCCCTGGAGCCTCCACCGAAAATCTCCCGGGCATACCCCAAAACTTTTCCGTCATGCCAAGGATCTGGGGGTCAGCACTTGAAGGCAACAGGAAGAATCTGGAACATCTCTGGCTGCACAACCTGTTGAGGTGCGCCAGGATCCTCCCGGTCATATCCATCTCAGCCAATGCAGAATTCCTCCAGCGAACCGGTCTTGCGAACTACCGGAAAGTCCTGCACAGGCTCTCCATCCTGATTCTTGAAAGCGTCAGGACCTTCACCTGGTCGCCCAAATACCGATATGCCAGACAATGGCTGACCCCGGCCGGCTTTGATATCAGACAGGCGGAGGTCCTCGTTGAAAAAATACGCCATGAAACACCCGAAATCACCTTTCTCCCCGTCCGGGCGAGCGCATCAACACTGAAGGTCATTGCGGAAAAAACCCGCATGGACGAACCATTTTTCTGGGATCAAAAAGAAGAACAGGCATGGCTATGCCTGAAAAATGTTTCTCTCGAAAACACCGAAACCATGGCAAGGAACTCTATCGCCACAAGACTTGAAACACTGGCCGGCTCCCCCATCTCTCTTGAAAGCTTTCTGTTGCGCCATGGAAAGATCCCCCTGAATCGCCAAAAGCCTCAACCGGCTTTTGATGACGAAACAATTTGACACCCCCCCCTATGTGCCTAAAAGCAGGGAGTTTACAAGATCACTCCGGAGGCTTTCTGCTTCTTCGATCCCTTTTGACAATCATTATCCACCTCGCAAACGGAACCGGTTGACTTCGCATACTGTAACAATTAAAGTTACAGTATGTTGCACAGTAGTCGATTCGCAGTCGCAACCCACATCATGGTGGGAATCGGGTACATCCCCGGACACTCCTCCCATCATCCCCATAACGACGGAGAGCTCGTCAGCTCAGAGCTTTTGGCCCTGAGTGTCAACACGAACCCGGTTGTGGTGAGGAGGCTTCTGGGGGATCTGAGAAAGGCTGGTCTGATTATCTCCAGACAAGGCCGGTCAGGTGGGGTTTGTCTGGCCAGGCCAGCAGAATCAATTACCCTTCTGGACATACTGGAAGCCGTTGGTGGAGGGACTGTTTTCGGGTTCAACACGAATCCGCCCAATACCGATTGTCCCGTCAGCGTCAATATGTACAGGCTGATCTCTCCTGTCTTCGAATCTGTCACCGATTCGCTCAACAAAACTCTGGAGAAGATCCGGCTGTCAGATTTGATAAAAGGAATTCCCTGAGTTAATGCTTTCTCACTCCCGGAGCATCTCCCAGACCTGTATCACCCTGGAAGACATGGGCCGATCGCAGAATTTCGAGCAACCGGCACTAACGTTTTTCACCCGGGAAGAATAGACAGCTCCGATTTCCGGACAAAAAAATATCACACCAGTCCCGACCGGTTGTTCCAACTCGTTCGACAAGGAGGTTTATCCTGATGAGTCAACAAAATACAGTCGATCTTTTTTCTTCTTATCAGCTTGGTCCCATAACCCTTCGCAACAGGATGGTCATGGCTCCCATGACCAGAAGTCGTGCAGGAGAAGGCAATACTCCCACTCCATTGATGGCAACTTACTATGAACAAAGGGCTTCCGCCGGCCTAATCATCACAGAAGCTTCCCAGATATCGCCAGGTGGCCAGGGCTATGTTCAAACCCCGGGGATCCATTCTCCCGAACAAATCGAAGGGTGGAAAACGGTCACCCAGCGCGTTCATCAAAAAGGCGGGCTCATTTACCTGCAGCTATGGCACGTCGGAAGAATCTCTCATCCGGATTTTCTCGGCGGGAATCTTCCTGTTGCGCCATCTGCCATTGCTCCCAGGGGAATGACAACGTATACCCCGACTGGCCCCAAGGAGATCCCCACACCACGTGCTCTCGAAATCTCCGAGATTCACCAGATTGTCCAGCAATACAAAACGGCAGCACAAAATGCCCGGGATGCCGGATTTGACGGAGTCGAGGTGCATGGGGCCAATGGATATCTCCTCGACCAGTTTCTGGAAGACAGCACCAATCTCAGAAATGACCTTTATGGGGGAAGTCTTGAAAACCGGGCCCGCCTTCTCTTCGAAGTCATGGAAGCCGTCGGAGAAGTATGGGGCAGCCAGAGGGTCGGCGTCCGGCTCTCTCCGGGGGGAACCTTCAACGACATGCATGACTCAAATCCCCAAAAAACTTTTGGATACGTTCTCCAGAAACTTTCAAAAATGGATCTGGCCTACGTCCACCTCATTGAACCGGCGATCCCTGAGGGAGAACATCCGACACCTGACCTCTCTGCCAGATTTTTCCGGCCACTTTATTCAGGAACACTGATTGTTGCAGGAGAATATACCCGCGAAAAAGGAACCCAGATTTTAAAAAGCGGGCTGGCTGACCTTGTCGCCTTCGGACGCCCCTTTTTAGCCAATCCTGACCTGGTGGAGAGATTCAAAAAAGGAGCTGCCCTCAATTCGTTTGACCCGGCAACATTCTATGGCGGAGGTGTTGCAGGCTATACGGACTACCCTGTCCTGGACTGAGTCAGACGGGTAGCCTGTCCGGCCCCATTCCCTCGATGGCGGGGTTATCAAAAAATTTCATCCTCAAATCCTTTTCATCTCCGGTCACCACTCCTGAAGGAGCGCTGACCGGAGCCTCCTGATCCTTAAAAATGCTCTCCCGATGAAGAAACCAAAACCTCTGCTATAATAGGTCTTCCCTGTCATCACGGCCGGATTGTTCTGTCCGGGAACTCCGGAGACAGAAAGAGCCACACAACAAATGAAACAAACAAGATCCGATTTAAAACCATATGAAAGGGCTCACATGCCTGATTCCGCCAGAGACATTCCTAAAAGTGATGTCGATCGCCTTGCGTCCCTTACCGAACTTGCCTTATCAGGAGAAGGGATCAGTGAGGATGACGCATTATGGCTATTCTCCCTTCCCCAAGGATACTCGGAAATAATCATGGAGGGAGCATCACGAATAAGAGAGGCTTTCAGAGGCAATGCCATCGACCCGTGTACCGTAATGAACGCCAAGTCCGGAGCCTGCGGGGAGGATTGCCATTTCTGCTCCCAGTCTTCCCATCACTCCACCATTTCGCCTGAATTTGAAATGGTTTCAAAAGAAACAATCCTCCAGACAGCCAGTCTCGCAGTCCAGAATGGCGCAAGAAGGTTCTGTGTCGCAACATCCGGCCGTGGATTATCCGATCCGATTGAAGTCGAGTCCATCTGCAGATCCATTGAAACCGTCCGTGAAGAAGTCAAAGTCTGGTCTTGCGCAACGCTTGGAATTCTTTCCGGAGATGTTCTGGACAAACTTAAGGATGCCGGCCTGAACAGGCTTCACCATAACATCGAGACATCAAGGGAGTACTTTGGAAATATCGTGACAACCCATCAGTGGGAAGACCGGATCGAAACCATCAAAAAAGCTCAGGCGAGAGGCATTTCTGTCTGTTCAGGCGGGATTTTCGGCCTCGGAGAATCTGAACGTGACCGGGTTTCAATGCTTCAGACACTCCGTGAACTGAACGTCGACTCCATTCCGCTGAATTTTCTTGTCCCTATTCCGGGAACCCCCCTGTATGACGAAGGAGCAGGAATCGGGGCGGAAGAAGCCCTCAGATCCATCGCTGTCGCCCGCTACATGCTCCCCCAAAAAGAGATCAGGATCACCGGAGGCAGGGTCCAGGCCCTTGGCGGCCGGCACCCGGAAATATTCAGCCATGGTGCTGACGGAGTCATGATCGGAAACTACCTGACGCGCATGGGCAGACCGCCTCTTGAAGACATCCGGATGATCAATGATCTGGGATATACCCTTTCCAACGATCCTCTCACAGGGGAAATGCCTGTCCATGCAGCAATCCATGACAACCCGGCTGAAGAGAAAACCGTGAACGAAGAATCCATCACATTCATGACGTTCAAGAACACGGAAACGCCCTGTGATACAGCCTCCTGAGAAGATGAGTCCGACACCCCCAATTTCCGGCATGGATCAAGGTGAGCCAGCTGAAGCCCTCTATAATGTCAGGATGCGCACATCTGTCAATGGAAAGCACTACTCAGGAGGAGAAGAGATTCTTCCCGAAAAAGATATCGAGGAGGGTGTCGCCAGACTTTTCAAAAGAGGATTCGAATCTCCACCACGCAATCATCGGGCAGAGATCTCAATCTCCCTCAAGGTTGACGGAATCGCAGCGGAACAGATCAGGAAATGGGAACTTTTGCCTGTGCGACAGCTCGAGTCAGACAATGAAGAGACGACGAAATCTTTCATCAGATCGTTTCTTGCCCTCTCCGTCAAAGAGATTTCTTCCGAACCCGAAAAATCGGTTCAAAATATTCTCGACTATATGGACTCTTTTCAAAAGCCCTGGGCTTCTCCGATGTGGGGGGCATCCCTTCTCGCTCCTTCAGGAGAAATCGTTCCGACCTCCGATCATGGAGTCAGAACCACACATATTGGTATCCGGACTGAAGCCAGACTTGATCTTTTAACGTTTGCAAACTCAAGCGGAATATCCGGCAGACGATTTCCCGAAGCGCTGATGCTGGCATCTAAAGTCATTGCCCAGCCTCTCGTTCATCTTGAGATATGCGTATCCGACGACCCATCCTATACGACAGGATATATTGCCAACAAAAAAACTGGCTACATCCGTCTGCCCCATATCAAGAAAGCCGGATTGACAGGAGGAGGAAGAATCTATCTGTTACACCATTCTCCTGACACTGAAGAGTTGGCTGACCTGCTGTCCGAGCTTAGGGGAAGAGCTTTTCTGTTTGACAAGGCTTCGCCTGTTTACCCTCCACAAAAACTCACGGACCTTCTTTTTACTTGCGAACAGGAGCTTAAATGCCCTCATCCGATACATTCAAGTCCAGGATAGAGTCAAGACTTTTTGAACTTGATGCAGCCGGCCGAAGAAAAAGGCTTCCGCAATATTCGTTGCGCCAACTCTCTTCCAACGACTATCTGGGTCTCTCCCGCCACCCCGAAGTCATAGAGGCCATTGTCAAAACAACCGCCGCTGAAGGCTCAGGATCGACAGGTTCCCGTCTTTTGTCAGGAAACCATCCCCTGAATGCCTCCCTCGAAGAAGCAATCGCAGATTTCAAGGGCGGGAGCGCCGCCCTTGTCTTCTCAACAGGATATCAGGCAAACATCTCCATGATGTTGACTCTCTCAAACATCTACCCCTTTGTGTATTCTGACAGTCATATTCATGCATCCCTCATTGACGGAATCAGGCTATCGGGATCCAATTGCCAGATTTTCCCCCATAACGATACTGAGGCATTACGGTCAATGCTGGAGAAAAAGCCCTTGGGCGAGCCCTTCGTCATCGTCACTGAATCACTTTTCAGCATGGATGGAGACCGAAGCCCGATTGCAGCCCTTCTTAATCTCTGTGATGAGCACGACGGAATATTGTTGATCGATGACGCCCATGGAACAGGAACCCTCGGGCTAGAAGGACGGGGAGGGCTCGAGCATGCATCGCTGGCATTCAATCCTCAACGTGTTGTACTGACCGGAACATTCTCCAAGGCTTTAGGAGGGCTCGGCGGGTATACAGTGTGCCATCCGCTCATACGGGAACTGACCATTTCCCTGGGAAGAAGTTTTATCTATACGACAGCGCTTCCTCCCGGAATCCTTGCAGGAAATATTGCGGCACTTTCTCTTCTCGACCAGGACCCGGATCTCGTCTCCAAGCTCAGGACAAGAGTCAGAAAAGTGAGGGATGCAATTGGCCTGCCTCCCTCACCCTCACCCATTATTCCGATCAGGGGTCCTATTGAAAAACTTGAGCTGATCGCAAGCTCACTCAGGGAAAAGGGACTTTTTGCTCCTGTTATCCACCCTCCCACCGTGGCGGATGGGGAAGAATGTATCCGGATCTCCGTCACCAACCACTGGGACGACGCAATAACCGAACAGCTTTCGGAAAGTGTAAAAAACGCCCAGCTATTTCAGTGATCGAAATTACTCTCCCCTGTACCCAAAGGGACCGTTATAATAGATTGTGACGGTCCCGAGTGGCGTGAACGTCTGAGGATAATTGGACTGGTAAACAGGAAGGGCAATCCCGGCCCCCCAGGTTACGGTCACAGCACCTTCATTCGGCCAGGAAAACTCTATCGCCGGGTCTATCCAGAAAAAAGACCATGCCGGAGCATTTGCCGCCCCGAAAAGGCTCTGTCCCGACTGACTTTCCCCAAAAAACTCAAGGACATAACCTGCCCCCCACTTATCATTTAATACATGTTCCAGGGCTCCGGCATAATAGAGAAGGTTCCCATTCAAAACAGACTGGGAGGAAGAGGTAACAGACAGACCATTATTAAAGGTAAATCCGGGACCGACATCGGTCGGATTTTCAATAATATCCCCAACCTGGAGATAGAACATAAACGGCTTGAAATGTTTTCTGACAATGACATACAAGCCTTCGTTATAAGTCCCGTCACCAGTCTGGTCCACACCATAAAGCTGGGGATTCAGATTCAGGAAGTGCCCCGTGGGCAGGGTAAACTGCCCTTCGATCGTAATAGCTGGTCTTGCCAGGAAGTGATAGACATCAGCGTCCGATGTCAGCTGCCTCTTTACCCACAGGAGAGTGTCCCCCATTCCGAAACTGTTGATTGATTGTCCGACAGGCGTTGTTGGAGCGCTTCCATGATTTGAGACAAAAGGAATAGACATATCGAACTCCCAGTTCTCCATCAAACCGATCGAAATTCTCTCCGGCATCGAAAGGGATGAAAAACCCAATCCTGGCTGAATATAATCGAACCAGTATGGTTCAATAAAAAAAGACCCTACCGGCTCCACTTCCGCCGTCCCTGTAAAGTTTGGGCCACTAGTGTTCGGACCCCATGGCAAATAAGCAGGTTCAAGCGGCTCAAGGTCCGGAATAAGGTCCTTGTTACGATCTTCCTCATAGGCTGATGGAGGAGTCAGACCCAAAGGAGGATCCTCCGCCATCCCGGGTCCGGGCATCAGCATTTGCAGCAAAAAGACACCGGACAAAAGAGCAACGCTCCTGAAACGCCACCCAAAATGTTTAGCCATTTCGAACGCTCTTCAAAGAGCTGCCTGACGTCGAAAGGCGAGAAAGGTAGATCGCCGCAAGCCTGTCATATGGCCTCTCCGACAATATTTCGGAAAACAGGAGTTTTGCAGAGTCGCGATGTCCCGTCCGGAGATCCGCGATAGCGAGGATCATCCGAAAACCTTTTGGCCATGGATGTGCTGAGATCATCGAGAGGAGAGTAACCCTGGCCCGTTCATTTTCCCCTTCGGCCAAAAAAAGTCTCGCTGAGTTCAGGAGAAGAAAATGGTCGGATGGGTTGACTGCAAGCCCTTGGGAAAGATCTCCCTGAGCCTTCCTGTAATGATGAGAGAGAAAGTCCAGATATGCGAGGTCATTCCATGCAATCGAATCCTGGGGACTGATTTTCAGGATCGCGCAGAGATCGATCCTTGCCTTCTGAAGATTGCCGGCCTTTTCATCCTTTGAAAAAGCTCCATACAATTCCTGCCTTGAAGAATACGGGGCCGTAGAGCAACCAAGCATGAGCGAAACGGTCAAAAACACCAATAAAAAAGAAGCAGTCCGATTAAAACACCCAATCAATTTACTTTTAAAAAACATTACCCCCCCTTGATTTAAAACATGACACACCATAAGAATATCGGCCAATCATCTTTCTGAAGTCATAAAGGTGATACTTTATACCAATGATACTTTGTATCGCAACAAATCAAGTAACCATATTGATAATGACTATCGTTTTCAATTACTCTAAGCAGCAAAATGGGTTTTGTCAACACTGAAAATAAAGAAATTTGAGGTAACGCGATTGGGACGGTCAAGAAAGAGTAGAGTTGCATCCAGCGGGGATTTGTCGCAGGAAAATCAAGAAGAGAGGCAGGAAGAAATCTTCCCGCCTCTCATTGATGAGATCTATTCTGTGTGTCCGCTATCCCAGGAATCTTCCCGTCCAAGATAAGCTGGATGAATAAGATCGCGAATGGAGATCAATCCAACGACCTCATCATCCTCCAAAACCAGCAAATGACGAATATGATGCTTATCCATCAAATCCTGGGCATCATAGATTGATGCGTCGGAATTAATCGAAAGGACGGGAGCGCTCATGATCGTCGAGACAGTTGTGACATAAGGAACCCTGTCTTCGCCAACAACCCGCCGGACAATATCTGCTTCAGTGATAATTCCGACTGTTTTCTCGCCCTGCATCACCAAAAGGCTGCCCACTTTTTTCGTTTTCATGATTTCAGCCACTTCCCGGGCAGTGGTTGTCATTTCAACGGTCATCGGATTCTTTGTCATTACTTTTTTTACCATTACCATGCTGTCTTCCTCCCTTTCAAAGCAACCAGTATCGGAATAAAGAATTCATGCCAATTGACTCGATCACGAAAAGAACCCAACCAAGTTTAATGAAGTAAAAACCATCATGAAAATGGAATGCATTAAAAAACTTCTATTCCAGCAAAAAGCCATAACAAATTCAGTCTGTTGATCTATTCGTCGGGCATCTTTCTAAAATAGGTGCGGAGCCCCCGGCTCGCAATATCGGTCCCTTTAATACGCCAGTAACCACGGTCAATTGTCAGGGCAGCTACAGCTATTCGAGGGTTACCAACAGGGGCCATGCCCATAAACCACTCATATAATCCTTCCGGATGGAGTCCCGACAGGGTTCCGGTTTTCCCTGCCACAGATATCTTGCGAAGAATCGGGTCATGATGCCACCGAAAAAATGCCCTCCGTCCCGTGCCCTTGACGGTGGTTGAATGCATCATCGACAAGAGTGTTGATGAAATCTTTGCATCTGCTACAACCGCGAGTATCTTTGGCGTTGTCCGGAAAACGACATTACCATCAGGCCCCTTGATGCTTTCAATCAGATGAGGCCGCATCATCACGCCACCGTTTGATAAGGCCCCGGCAATAACTGCAGCATGAATCGGACTGATAAGAACCTGACCAAAACCTGCCGCGCTCCTGGCAAATCCCGCCCGCTCCGATGGAATAACGGCAGAACTCATTTCGAACGGAACATCCGACTCAATTTCCTTGTTGAATCCAAAACGGTCTGCCATAGCCTGAAGATTCTCGGGCGTCAGGTATCGCAATGCAATCTTGGCGAAAATCATGTTAACAGATTTTCCAAGAGCTTCTGTAACAGACAAATGGAGGCGATCCCTTCGCCTGTTGTCCGTCCAGTAAGTGGGTCCGATGCAGTAGAGACAGCCATGAAAATAGATCTCGGTATCAGGATTGATCTTTCTATTCTCAAGCGCATCTGCAGTAGTAACAACCTTGAACATTGACGCTGCAGGGTATGATGCTTTCTGGACCAGCGTATCGGACTCGGTTCTCCCCTGGCTTCCATAAAATGCTAAAAACGCTCCCGTCTTGGGCTCAACAGCAACAAACATTCCATACGGCACCCTGTTTCGAATCACAAATCTTGCAACATCCCGCTGCAAGGATGGACGGACAGTCCAGGTAATGACATATCCTTCGTCTGTCCTCGTTTCAAAATGATTCCCTACAGGGGTATGAAACGACGGGAGAAAATCGGGGTCAAGAACAGGAAGATCCGAAACAAATCGAATAGCAGGCCGCCCCTGAACATTCAGAACATCAGGATGGCCGGACATCACGGATTGAACAATCCCTGATCCTGCAGGAACTGATGCGCCAACGGAGCCGGCAAGCAACGGAGGAAGCTGCGACTTGGGCAGGCTGACCGATGCATTTGCAACAGAGGTCTGAACCCGGGAAACACCGCCATGGGTTGGCAATGTCCAGAAAGAAACAAGAATAAAAAGAGAGAAGATACGCTTTCCCAAAGTCCAGGAAATGGGATTATGGACGATGCTGAGCAAGTGGACCACTCGACGGATCAATGGACAATACCCCCCAAGCTACCTGCGCAAATCACACCATAAATCACCACGCAGGCGAAACATCAACTAACAAGCGACCAAATGACTCGCTAAAACGATCTATGCAAATGAATGCGGGGAGATATTAGTCCATCACTCTGGATTTAGCAAGAACCTTAAAGCATTTTGAGAACCAACGAATCGCTGGATAGAGCTCTTGGCAAAAGACTCTAATGAGCATGTCCGCTGGACTTCAGCACAATATCGTCTCCGTTGAGACCCAGAATCTCAAGAGATCCTATCCCCGGAGGCAGAAAAAAAGACCCGTCATGAATAAACTTTCCCTTGTCGAAAATCTCTCCCGTCATTGAGCGAATCAACAGAAAAAGAGAAGCAACAGACCATGTCTGGGGAGAGCAGGACGTGGGATAGAGGACAGGCCCCGAAGATTCCTCACGGTCAAAACCACAGATCAATTCCGGCAACCGATAATCCCGAAACATCGAGACCCCATCAAGATAGGCTTTGGAAAGTTTGCCTAACTCCATCAGAAATCCCGACCGGGAGAGCCCCGCCAAGATCAGCCCGTTATCATGAGGCCAAATAGAACCGTTGTGATAGGAAACAGGGTTATATCGGGCCTCTTTTTTTCCGACAGTCCGGATTCCCCAGCCACTGAACATGTCCGGGCCCAACAAAGTCACTGCCAGTTTTCTCGCCAGCTCTTCAGGCAGGAGTCCGGTCAACAGCAAATGCCCCGGATTAGATGATGCTATCGCACAGGGTTTTCCGTCTCCATCAATGGCCATGGCAAAAATATTTTGTTCGTCGAGCCAGAACTTTTTGATGATATTGTCTTTCAGCTCCCCTGCCCTTGTCTTCAGAATGATCCCGAGAGAAGGGTCCCCGAATCGCTCTGCAAGCGGTGCAAGCATCGACCAGGCCCAATAGAGATATCCCTGGACCTCAATCAATGCTATCGGATGCCTGGCGATGCTCCCGTCTGCATGAAAAACCGAGTCCGCAGAATCTTTCCACCCCTGATTGACAAGTCCCCCTTCAGGATCTCGTTGATAAACCAGAAAACGGGAATCAGGGTGAAGGCCATATTGATCGATCCAGGCCAAAGCCTTCAGGATGGAGGGCCAAAGTGATCGCATGACATGATCGTCACCTGTACGCTGATAGTACTCACACGCAAGAACAATGTATAAAGGGGTAGAGTCAATCGACCCGTAATACTGGCCAAAAGGAACCTCTCCAAGATTGGAAAGTTCTCCAGACCTTTCCTCATGCAGAATCTTTCCGGGCTGGGCTGCCCTGAAAGGAGTGATATCCGTTGCCTGCCGTTTTTCAAGATACCTCAAAACATTAAGAGCGATATCAGGACGGGCCCACAACATCGAATACGCCGTAATAATTGCATCCCTGCCGAAAAAGGTCGAAAACCATGGCAAACCGGCATAAGGGACTTTCCCTCCGGGAGGACCGGTAAAGAGCATGTCAAGATCCTGGCACGCCCTGTCGTAGGCATCAGAAAGCACCGGGTGGTCGGTTTTTAAAACGGGCCACTTCTTTTGATCGTCCTGGTTTTGATTGCGCATTTCTTTTAATACGGACGGAAAGGATGCCAGAGATGAATGATGGACATTTAACAGAGGAGAAGCCCCGGAAACAGATTCGGACAGTGCCACGACAGGCTCAATAAAACACTCTTCTCCCGGAGGAAGATCTATCGACCAATGCAGCTCTTTTCCTGACTTGGAAATATTGGATGGAGTCATCCCCGCAAAAGATATGACTGATTCCCGCAGCAAGTCATCCTCCCCCATGCAGGAAATTCTCAGAACACCATCACAAAAAACTCTTTTGACCTTCCGATGCGGGGCAACCGAACTGACAAACCCCCTGACTTCAAACATGTCGGCAAAGTCAGCATCAATAAACAACACCAAATTAAAGGCTCGCCGAACCCTTCCAAAATTGCTCACGGAAAATCGTTCTCTCATTCCATCCGGAAACAGAACTCTTTCCAGATAAAAGGAAACTGCCCCTTCCGCCTCTTCTCCGGAAGAAGATGCAAAAGGAATGTACTGGCGAAAAAAGGAAACACCGTTTTCCGGCTTCCCCAAAGGCTCAAGATTCATGGGGTAGAGACTTGGCGTTATCCATTTCCATCTCGAGACAAAGCGCATCCCATGCCAAAATATCCCGTAAAATGGTTTGACCTTGGCATCAATGGATCCGAAGACATCCCAGACACCCAAAAGGTCTTCTTTTTTAAGCAGACGATCCTCTGGACCAATCGCTCTCGAAGAGATATGTGTCCGCTTGCCCCGCGCCTTCAAAAGATCCTCCTTGCTGCAAAAAGAGTTTTCCAACCCGCAAGCATTATTGAAGAAGGGTCGAGCACTAGCCCACCTTCCTGCCCAAAAAGACTTTCCATTTTAAAAAAAACACTCTAGAATGACCTCATCATGTGGTCATCAAAAGGTCTCGTCATTTCATGCAGATGTTCGCTCGGTATGCTCCTTAGCATGGAGCATATAGGAAGATCATCCCGGGAACAATCAATAACAATCGGCGGTGAACCTCCGGCGGCTCACTTTCTGGTCGTTTTCATAAGCAAATAGCCCTTCAATAAAATTACACTGATAAGGAATACAGATGTCCGTCTCCAGAGGGTTACTCAGCATGACAGGCTTCGGAGAGGCCTCAACCCCGTATCCGCTCGACAAGTACAGGCTTTCGGCAAAATCTCTTAATCATAAAAACCTTGAAGTGATCCTGAACTTTCCGAAGGAGTGGGAACATCTGGAGGTTGCTACCAGACGAATGGCAGCATCTTTCCTGACAAGAGGAAGGGTCGAGATCACCGTTTCCCGGTCACCCCAGCAGCAAATGACTTCGACTCCCATCTCTGCCGAAAAAGCGACAGCAATTTATATCGAGCTCTCCCAGATTAAAGACGCCCTGGGCCTCAGGGAGCCCGTCACATTGACGCATATCCTCACCGTAATGACCCGGGATGGAAACATTCCCCCTCCTCCTGTCGATCCAGAAGTGGCGATGGGAACAATAGGCGAACTCTTGCGGAAACTGAAGGCTTCACGGGAAGATGAAGGACAGGCTCTTACAAAAGTTATAGATGGGCTACTTCTTGAAATCAATGAATATCTTCGTCTGATCGGATTAACCAGACCCAAGGCTATCGAAGAAACAAAAGCGGCATTTGCCAAAAAAATTTCCAGTCTTCTCCAACAGACAACAATTCTTGATGCTGGAAAAAAGGTTGAAGAAGAGGCGCTTCTCTACTTGTCGAAAAAAGACAATGAGGAAGAGTGGCAACGATTCAACATTCACATGCAACGTTTTCGCCAGGATATGGACTCGGGCGGAGCAATTGGAAGGTCACTCGACTTTCTTGCTCAGGAAATGCAAAGGGAGATATCAACTTTTATCACCAAGGAAGCCAATCCCCTTGTCTTCCAGCCTGCAATGGCAATCAGGACGATCCTCACCAAACTGAAAGAACAGATACAGAATGTCGAGTAGAACACAGGCGTTTGTCAATATTGGACTTGGAAATGTTGTCGCCATGGGACACATTATCAGCATCGTGGGTGTCAACTCCGCGCCTGTCAGGCGCATGAGAGAAGCTGCCCAGGAAAAAAACCTCCTCATTGATGCATCTGAAGGTCGCAGAACCAGATCAGTCATTATCATGGACAGCGGTCATATTATTCTGTCGGCACTTCAGCCTGAAACATTGGGGAACCGGATGAATGGCCGGGAAGAAGAATCTGACGGTGGCGATTCTGAATAGGGAGAGATTCCCATACATCAAAGATAAGCCGAAGGAGTTATCGTGCTGTCAGACGGACTAAACCAGATAATCTACGGAAAATCAGTCTTCAAACCGATTCTCTTTGTTGTCTCGGCACCTTCCGGAGCCGGAAAAACATCGCTTTGCAAGGAAATCGCCAAGAGGACTGACCGGATTCATTATTCTGTCTCTTATACAACCCGGGCCCCAAGACCGGGAGAAGTCAATGGAATCGATTACTACTTTGTCTCCAGAGAAAAATTCCTTGAGATGAAAGAGCAGAACCTCTTCATCGAATCCGCCGAGGTTTACGGTAATCTCTACGGAACATCAAAAAAGACTATTCTGGACTCTTTTCAGTCTGGAAAAGACGTCCTTGTCGATATCGACATACAAGGAGCAGAGCTTATCAGGAAAGATGATTTTGGCAGTGTTTCCATCTATATTTTGCCGCCATCGAGACAAATTCTTGAAGAACGATTGACAAAAAGAGGGCAGGATTCGACGGAAACACTCTCGAAACGTCTGGACAAAGTCCGCCAGGAAGTTCATGCTTTCAGCCTTTACGACTATCTGATATTCAATGTCGATTTTAGGCAGGCAACAGATGATCTTCATGCAATCATTCTCAGCGAGCATCATCGCAGGAGCAGGATGGAAAGCTTTGTAACCAAAGACTTTCTGCCTAAATTTGAACAGGAAAGTCCGCTTTTGACCAAATCGTCGGACGATCAGCTATAATCAAAAGTGTGTTTTTTAATTCCGAGAAGATAAAGGAGTGTACAAAAATGAATGACCTGATCACAAAACCAATCGACTTCACCCCTGGAATCATCGACAGCCGTTACAGGCTTGTGATCGCAGCCGCAAAAAGGGCACGCCAGTTGATGGAAGGATCCAAGGCAAGAATTACCCATCACTATAAAAAAGAAACAACCAATGCGATTGAGGAAATTCTGGCCTCAAAAGTTGAGATTGTCTATGGACAAAAGGCTCTGGAAATCGAACAAAAGCGCAGGGAAGCACTTCGGGAAAAAATGCGCCATGATGAACGGTTCTCCTTCTCGAGAGGTTATGCAACAGAACCATCTGAGGTTCTTCATGCAGACCTCCAGACCTACGCCGAGCCCGAAGGACATGCGGAAATTGAGGCAGAAGAGCCAGAGGATAACGACAGCTCGGAAGACTAGACCTTGGCAGCAAACACTGTTCGGGAAAAAAAACTTGTTATTCTTGGGGTAACTGCCAGCATCGCTGCCCATCGTGCCCTTGACCTTATCAGACTGTTAAAGGCCGGAAACTACGATGTAAAGGTTGTGGCGACCGAGAATGCTCTCCACTTTTTCCCGAAAGAAACGGCTGAAGTTTTTTCAGGCAATACCCTTGAAACCTCCGCCTACGGTCTGGGGCCACGTGTTTCCCATGTTGAATGGGCACAGGGAGCATCGGCAGTATTAATTGCCCCGGCATCGGCTGACTTTATCGCTAAAATGGCCCTTGGGCTTGCAGATGACCTCCTCAGCACGATCTGCCTTGCTTCATCCGCCAGAATCCTTTTCGCTCCCGCCATGGAAGAGCGAATGTACACCCATCCGGCTACCCGGGCACACCTGTCAACATTGAAAAGCTGGAATGTCCAGGAGATCCCACCAGAAACCGGATCGCTTGCATCCGGAAGGTCAGGTATCGGACGCATGGCCGGAGTGGAGACGATTTATGCGGCCCTGCAGAAGTCGATAGAGGCAAGCTCTTCTGATAGCCGGGATCTCCTTGGGAAAAAAGTCCTTATTTCTGCAGGACCAACTTTTGAACCCATTGATCAGGTCAGATTCATAGGGAACCGTTCCTCCGGGAAAATGGGTTACGCGCTGGCGGAAGCGGCCATTCGACGTGGAGCAGCCGTCACAGTCGTGTCCGGCCCTGTCTCCTTGATACCTCCTTCTGGAGCAAACATGATCTGCGTGGAAACCGCCAGGGAAATGCAGGATGCGCTCTCTATCCATTTTCATTCTGCCGATATCCTGATCATGGCAGCAGCCGTCTCGGACTATACGACTGAAAATTCTTTTTCACAAAAAAAGAAAAAAGATGGACAAGACTGGCACCTCCACCTGAAAGAGAACCCGGACATATTGGCTACATTGGCAAAATCCCGTCGGCCTGGTCAGACGATCATGGGCTTTGCTGCCGAGACATCACTTGTCAAAAAGGATCTTCAGGATAAACTCCTCAGAAAAGGGGTTGATCTGTTGGCAGCAAACAATATTTCAGAAGCAGGATCAGGATTCGGATCGGACAACAATACCATAAGCCTGATTGACCATGATGATTCCCTGTCTGAGGAAAAAAGCGGGAAAAAGAAAGACCTTGCAGACTGGCTCATCGATAAGATTCTGCTCCATCGAGCCCGATCGCTCACACAGTAAGACAACCGGGCCGTTTTTTCTCTTTTCCGTCACCAGGAGAAAAACAGTCAGAAAGCATTACAAACCCATTATTCATCCGCAAGTTCGTACCTTGCCAAAAAGATGGTGGATTGGTAGGATGCCCCACATAGGGTTCATACATCTGGACAGGTTTTTGTCCGCCGGACAATCCCCGCCACTAACCGGTAAAGACCAGCAGATCAAATGAGAGGCACATGACACCTGAAGAAATTTCCGCACTTGAGGAGCGCATTGAGTCCAATCCCAAAAGCAGGTCATTCCTTCAGCTGGCGGAGGCCTATATTGAACTTGGGAAAACCGATCAGGCAGAGGCCCTCCTTTCAAAAGGGGTAGAATACTATCCCTATTATCTTGCCGCCAGAATAACACTTGGTCAGGTCCAGATGGAAAAGGGACTGATCCCCGAGGCTATCGCAAATTTCGAATTTGTCTCGAGGACCATCCCTGACAATCTTATTGCCCAGAAAAGCCTGGCGCAGCTCTATTACGAAAACAATGAGCTTGAAAAGGCGAAAGAGGCCGTTACTGTTGCCGCATCTCTTTCACCTGATGATCCTGAGATTATTTCACTCGCCAATCAAATCAATGAGCGCAAGACACCAGAACCCCCTTTAGAAGAGAGTCTGCCCTCCAGCTATCTCCAGGAGCCCACTTCGCCTCCAGCAACAATGGAATCTGCTGCCGATGAGCCAGCGCCAGAGGAACCGCGTCTTGAATCTCCAGTTCCCCGGCAAATGGAAGAGGACTTTCTTCCAGAACAGGAAGAAACCCATTTTCAAACACCTCAAAATGACCTGATTCCCGAAAATGACATGGATATGCTCAGTCTTCTGCCAAAAACAGAAACAATGGGCGACCTGTTCATGGAACAAAAACGTTACCCCCAGGCAGAACATATTTATTCCGAGGTTTTGAAGACAAATCCGAACAACCTTCTGGTCGCCCAAAAACTTGCCTTGGCAAAAGCCCACTTCCCCCTCTCTGCATTGATCACGGAAAACAAGGCAGAATACCTCATTGAAGAGGATATACAGGATGAAGAGCCTTCAGAGGAGCCTGGGAGTATTCCAGAGCCAACAGTCGTTGTGCCCGAAGAACTGAAGGCTGCCGAGATTCCGCCGCCCTCACCCGAACCGCTCCTCCCGGAAACCGAGAAGGCTCCGGAACCAGCTCCCGTTTTTGTGGACAGACACATTGAAAAATCCACAGAGCCTGCCGCCAGCCTTCACGCCACCACCACTGTCACGGAAGATCCGGAGGATCTTGTCAACCGTATTCGTCAACGACTTCACAGAGATGTCATTGATGTTATATGGGCAAGCTCCGACGGCCTTGCCATTACGGGCAGCGAGAAGAATGACTCGGTCGAGACAGATCAGATTTTTGCTGGAGAAGGGGTAGAGTTCCTGCGCCAGATTACAGAACTTGGGTCAGCCCTTGGAAAAGGACATGTTCAAGACGGATTTATCTGGATGGATGAAGGGATTCTCTATTTTCATGATCAGGGAGACAACGGAGCACTCTTTATCTGGCTCCACCCCAACGCCAATGTCGGACGATGCCGATACATCATCGGGCAGGAGATGGGAACCTTGCCAGGATCCCACCACAAACAATGAACCACTCTATTCTTGTCCTCAATGGCCCAAACCTGAACATGCTTGGATCGAGAGAGCCCTCCATTTACGGAAAGGAAAGCCTGGCCGACATGGAGGCAAATTTGCTTGCCCTCTCCCGGGAACACGGACTTGGAGTCACCTTTTTTCAGTCCAACCACGAAGGGGCCATCATTGACCGGATCCAGGAGTCCAGGGACAATATCAGCGGAATCATTGCCAATCTTGGAGGGTTTACCCATACAAGCATTGCCATTCGCGATGCGTTTCTCACTTCCGGCCTTCCGGTTCTGGAGGTTCATGTCTCCAATGTTGCCAGGCGGGAAGATTTCCGCCAGGTCAATTATTTATCGGACATCGCGATAGGATCAATCTCCGGATTTGGCATTTTGGGATACCAACTCGCTTTTATGGCTTTTTTGAAGCTGTTACCAACTCCTCCTCCGTAACTGATTTATCGGAGGAGGGCAATCAACCCTTATAAGATCTTTGATCCAGGAGCCTGACTCATGGGAGTTATTGTAACAAACGAATTTCGAAACGGTTCACGTCTAGAGCTCGACAATGAGCCATACATCATCGTTGAATTTCAGCATGTCAAGCCGGGAAAAGGCGGTTCTTTCGTCAGGACAAAACTTAAAAGCCTGAAGTCCGGAGCTGTCATCGAAAGAACATTCCGAACCGGGGAAAAATTCGACGAGCCGGATATTGAAGAAAAAAACATGCAATTTCTATATACACAAGACAGTGACTACATCTTCATGGACACTGAAAACTATGAACAGATCTCACTATCAAAGGCAGAGCTCGGAGACCGGATCCTGTTCCTGAAAGAACAGATGATCGCGACGATTTTATTTTATCGCGGGAAAGCCATCACTGTAGATCTCCCTCTTTTTGTGGAGCTTGCCATTGCTGAAACAGATCCCGGCCGAAAAGGCGATACCGCTTCAGGAGGCTCAAAGCCGGCCAAACTTGAAAGTGGCGCTGTAGTCAAGGTTCCCTTCCATCTTCAGGAAGGTGATGTAGTCAAGGTCGACACCAGAACCGGAGATTATATTGAACGCGTCAAAACAGCTTCCTAATGTTTCTCATGAAAAAATCGAAAAACCTCCCCTGCATCCAGAGGGAAGAAAATGACAAATCCTGAAATATCGGAGCTTTTGGCTCTTCTGCAGGGAACAAATATTACCGTTTTTGAGATGGAGCGGGAGGGTCTTCGAATTCGCATCGAAAAACCTGCCTACCAGGCTTCCGCCGGAATGAAGTTGGTCGCAAGAGAGCCTCTTGCAGACCACCATTCATCAGAGGGGTTCAGGCAACAGGCACCGGTACCACCGGACAAAGAGTCCTCAAGAAACGTAACATCCCCGATTGTCGGGACATTTTATCGGTCCCCATCTCCGGATGCGGGGCCGTATGTTGAAATTGGAGCCACAGTCCGAAAAGGACAGGTTCTATGCATCATCGAAGCCATGAAGCTGATGAATGAGATTGAGTCCGAGTTCGACGGTATCGTGAAAGCAATTCTGGTGGAAGATGGGCGGGCAGTTGAATTTGGAACACCGCTTATTGAAATTGCGATCACACCGGAGAACGGATGAGCCGCCAAACACCTCCTTTCCAGAAAATCCTGATTGCAAACCGCGGAGAAATTGCAGTTCGAGTTATCAGGGCCTGCAGGGAGCTCGGGGTTCGAACCGTTGCCATCTTTTCCACCGCCGACCGGAACGCATTGCATGTCCAAATGGCAGATGAAGCCATTTGTGTCGGTCCACCCGAAACAAATTCCAGTTACAGAAACATCCCCAATATCATCAGTGCAGCCGAGGTCACTCAGTCAGAAGCCATCCACCCTGGATATGGATTTCTGTCAGAAAACGCCCACTTTGCTGAGATTTGTCATTCTGCGGGGGTGGTTTTCATTGGGCCGTCGCCTGAAAGCATTTCCCTTATGGGAGATAAAGCGCGGGCAAAAGCTCTCATGAGGGAAACGGGCGTTCCTGTTGTGCCGGGTTCGATCGGGGCCGTTTTGTCTGAAGAAGAAGGCCTTGAAATAGCCAATGAAATTGGCTTTCCTCTTATTATCAAGGCTTCCGCTGGTGGAGGGGGGCGGGGAATGAGGATCGTTCATGAAAAGGACGGCTTCTCAAATGCGTTTCAATCTGCCCAAACCGAAGCCTACCAAGCGTTTGGCTCCAGGGATGTCTACATCGAAAAGTACTTTATTGGTCCACACCATGTTGAGATTCAGATACTCTCTGACCATAGTGGCAACGTCATCGCTATGGGAGAGCGTGACTGTTCTGTCCAGAGGCGCCATCAAAAACTCCTTGAGGAAACACCTTCACCCCTTCTGACTGCAGGAGTCCGGGCAAAAATGTCCGAAACAGCGGTTATGGCAGCCAAAGCCTGTGGATATGTCAATGCAGGAACAATCGAATTTCTCGTTGACGATAAAAAAAATTTCTATTTTATAGAAATGAATACCCGCATCCAGGTTGAACATCCCATTACAGAACAGGCATTCAACTATGATCTCGTGAAAGCCCAGATTCTGATTGCGGCGGGAAGACCCGTCCCTGAAGTGAAAAAAAGTACCGGACATACCATCGAGTGCCGGATCAATGCGGAAGATCCGTGGACCTTTACCCCTTCCCCCGGAACAATCACCCGGATGATCCAGCCGGGCGGCCCAGGCGTCAGGGTTGACTCCTGGGTTACAACCGGCTCGGTGATCTCACCGCACTATGACAGCCTTCTTGCAAAAGTCATCGTGACAGGGAAAGACAGGGATGAAGCAATGGCCAGAATGAAAAGGGCTCTCTCCGAATATCTGATTGAGGGAATCAAGACAACAATTCCCCTCCACCTGACAATCCTCGATGATCCGGATTTTATCAAGGGAAAATATGACACTTCCTTTATTGATCAGATCATGACAAAGCGGGAGAAAAGAATCGCCGAGGAAACCCCACCATTCATCCAGGGCTAACCTCCATGAATTTTCCCAAGCTTCTCTATATCGCCGGCAGCCAGGACTTCACCGACAAACCATCATTTTTTTCATGCCTTGAGCACCTTCTCTCCGAAGGGCTTTCCTGGTTTCAATTCAGGGACAAGGCTCTTTCGGAAAGCGAACTTTTTTCGTGGGCTTCCGAGATACGCGACCTCACCTCCAGATACAGCGCCCTTCTCACGATCAATGACAGACCGGATATTGCCGCCCTCACAGACGCAGACGGAAGTCATCTGGGACAGGATGATATCTCTTCGATCATCTCCGATTTGCCACACAGACCCAAACCAAGCTTTCACATCGGCATTTCAACACATAATCTTTATGAAGTAAAAAGAGCGATCATCTTAGCTCCGGACTACCTCGGCGTTGGCCCGATCAACCCTACCGAAACAAAGACACTCGAACATGCGCCCAGGGGAATCGAGGGGATCATTGAGACCAGAAAAGTTACAAAACTTCCCCTGGTAGCGATTGGAGGAATTACCCCAAGTCAGGCGGGAGAGATTTTTAAAGCTGGAGCACAAACAGTTGCCGTGTCGGGGGCGATTACGAAATCCTCTGACCCTGCCAGAACAATGAAAGATTTTCTCTCACAATCCCGATAATCACCATACACAAATCCCCCAAACTCATCCTTCTGGACTATCCCTCCGGCTTAAAACGTGAGAAAAAATGTCAACCCGTTCTCCGAAAAACATCCTTCAAAGGCACGGCTCTATTGAACAGAGACAGTCTAAAGGCGATAATACAAAAATTGAGCTGCTGCAGGGGAATTTTCTCCAAATGGGCTTTATATATTGCACATCAAAAATTCATCGTACTCCAATCCACTCAAACCCGTTCCCACCCCGACAGTCATGAGGGAGCAACATCAGGAGAAATGTTTCATGCCTAGCAATCAAAAGTCCGCACCGTTCTCAAGCCGTTGGCCACTTATCCTGATTCTTCTGATTGTAGGGACGTTTCTCGTCTATATCGTACAGCACAAAAAAGCTTCCCGGCTGAGCGAGGAGTCTCCTGCTGCCCAACCGACTCCCCCAACCGCGACAGCCAAGGCTCCGGCGGTCAATACAACGGATCCGGACCTGGGCGTCTTTTATCCTTCCCAGGGACATGATCACTGGGAAATGTCTCAACTGAGAGGGTTCCATTACAACAGCTCGCCACCGACATCAGGTCCCCATCGTGAGGAGTTTATTGGATCCTACTTTCCTGATTCGCCAATGCCTGACTACATCCAGGTTCATCTGCTCGAACACGGAAACATCCTGATCCAATACAACTGCACTTGCCCTGACACCGTTTCAAAGCTTCAATCGATTGCCCGCTCTTTCGACACTTATTCTCCATCGATTGGCCTGGAAGAAGGAAAAGGGGTTGTTGTGGCAAAAAACCCGACAATCCCCTCACTCATTACCGTGACCGCATGGACAAGACTACTCACCCTGAACAAGGCTGACAGCGACAAGATCAGGAAATTCATCACAAAATGGCTTGGCAACAGTCAAAACAGCCGTCAATAATAACTTTGGAAGCGATCAACACAATTTCGCTTAAAAAGCTGGAGATGGTTTAGTGTTTCTGGTTCGACTGGCGCTGAAGCGTCCCTATACAATATTCGTGATATGCGCACTGATTACGATCATGGGTGTCATCGCCTCACAGAAGATGATTCTCGATATTTTTCCTGCCATCGATATCCCTGTGGTCAAAGTTGTCTGGAATTATCCAGGACTCTCCCCAACAGACATGGAAGAGAGAATGGTTCTCATATCGGAAAGAGCCTACTCGACCACCGTCAATGGAATCAGCAGGATAGAGTCTGAATCGATCTCCGGAACAGGATTGATCAAGATCTATTTTCACCAGGGTGAAAGCATCGCTGCAGCGATTGCCCAGATCAGTGCCGTTTCCGAAACTCTTCTGAGAATCTTCCCTCCGGGAACAATGCCCCCCAACATCATCAGCTATAATGCGGCCAATGTTCCGATCGTACAGCTTGAAATCCAGGGGAAGCGCTATTCCGAACAGCAGCTTTATGACTATGGACTGAATTTTATCAGAGTTTACCTGTTTACAATCCCCGGACTCTCAACACCCGCCCCATTCGGTGGCAAAATGCGCCAGGTGATGGTCGACATCAACCCGCAAAAGCTACTTGGCTATGGCCTTTCTCCAAACGACATCGTCAATACGCTGACCCGCTCGAACATCATCGTTCCTGCCGGAACCGCCCGGATTGGCACCAAGGAACTCAATATCGAGATCAATGGAAGCCCGTCCAAACTGGCAGGATTGGGGAATCTGCCGGTCAAGGCAATCGGATCAACGGTCGTCAGACTCAAGGATGTGGCCATTGTCCATGATGGATTTGCCCCACAGGAAAACGTCGTCAGGGTCAACGGGATGCGATCCACCTACCTCACCATTTTCAAACATGTTGGAGCATCAACGCTGACAGTCGTCTCCGACGTCAAGAAGCTGATCCCGCACATCGAGTCCCTTCTTCCGCCGGGAATCCACCTGAAGCCGTTTTTCGACCAGTCCGTCTTTGTCAAGCAGGCACTCGTCGATGTCATCATGGAAGGAGTGATCGGAACTCTTCTTGTTTCCCTAATGATCTATCTGTTCCTCGGAGATCTGAGATCAACAGTTATTATCCTGCTGTCTATTCCATTATCCATTCTTGCCGCCCTTTTCTTTTTGAAAATCTCCGGAGAATCACTGAACCTGATGACCCTCGGAGGCTTGGCTCTGGCTATTGGAATGTTGGTCGATGATGCCACCGTTGCCATTGAAAACATCGAACGAAACCTGTCTCTCACAGAAGATCCCCTGCTTGCGGTCTATGATGGCGCCAATCAGGTTGCCCTCCCGGCATTCGTTGGAACCCTTTCAATCCTTATCGTCTTCTTCCCGGTTATTCTTCTTCAGGGAGTTTCTCGATTCCTCTTCACTCCTCTCGCTCTTGCTGTCGTGTTTTCCATGCTGGCGAGCTATTTTCTCTCAAGGACCCTGGTCGTCACCCTTTCAAAGATCATTCACCAAAAGAAATCGGGCGACAAAAAACATTCAACAGACACCGGATCTCCCCTTCAATACGGAAAAGAAACCAGGCGTTCAGGTATTTCAGGAATTTTTCTTCATTTTTTTGAAAACCTGAGAGTTCGATATCATTCTTTGCTGGGAAAAGCTCTCCTAAAACCGGGGATGGTCATCGGGATTGCCCTCCTTCTCGCAGGAGGAGGGATTCTCTTGCTGACAAGAACTGGATTTGACTTTTTCCCGAATGTCGATGCGGGACTTCTCGCCCTTCACATGAGGGCACCCGATGGAACCAGGGTCGAGGTTTCAGAACAATATGCGGCAAAAGTTGAAGAAGCCCTGAAAAAAATCATTCCGCCTTCTGAGCTGAAATCGGTTGACGTCAACATTGGTCTGCCTGTCTTCTACAATCTTGCATTTTATGAAACAGACAGTATTGGACCTATGGATGCAGATTTTCTCATTTCCCTCAAGGGACACCACCGGTCAGTCTTCAACTATCAAAAGAAGATACGGACTGAATTGGCAAAACAGTTCCCTGATCTCTCATTCTGGTTCAAACCGGCCGATATTATCAGTCAGGTTCTGGACTTTGGATTATCAGCACCAATCGATATCCAGGTTGAAGGGAGAAATCTCGAGTCCTCTTATCATCTTGCAAAACAAATCAGGCAAATCGTCAGACAAGTCCCTGGAGCGGCGGATGTCTCCATTCCCCAGGTCATGCATTACCCCACCATCTTCATCCACACTCATCGCGCAAACGCCCTCGAGGTGGGACTGACAGAAAACGATGTGGCATCAAACCTCCTGGTTTCTCTGGCCTCAAGCTCTCTGGTCGCCCCGAACTACTGGGTCAACCCATTAAACGGGGTCAACTATCTTGTGGCGGTCCAAACGCCTATTCCTGAAATCAACTCGATTTCAGATCTTAAATCAATTCCCATCAGAGGAACGACACCTTTATCCGGAACCGTTTTGAATACCCAATACCTTTCGAACCTGGCGGATGTGAGAGAAGGAGTCTCGCCGGGATCCATCTCCCATTACACAGTCCAGCGGGTCGTCGATGTTCTGGTCAATGCCCAGGATCGGGACTTGGGATCACTGACCATGGCGATCAAGAACCAGATCAAAAAGCTTGCCCTTCCTCCAGGCACAACGATCCGGTACCGGGGACAAAGTGAAGCAATGCTTGAATCCTTCACACATTTTGGATTAGGACTCATCCTGGCACTTCTTCTGGTTTACCTGCTTCTGGTATTGAACTTCCAGTCATTTCTTGATCCGTTCATCATCCTCGTCTCCATCCCAATGGGACTTCTTGGAGTCGCCATCGCCCTTTTCCTGACGCATACGACCCTGAATGTCGAATCAGCCATGGGCGCCATCATGGTCATTGGTGTCGCCACTGCCAACAGCATTCTGCTCGTGACATTTGCAAATGACGAGCGGGGGCGGGGCCTCTCGGCAATGGAGGCCGCACAAAGCGCAGGATCCACGAGACTCCGCCCCATCCTCATGACAGCAACAGCAATGATTCTCGGGATGTTGCCGATGGCATTCGGAAGCGGTAGTGGAGGAGAGCAGAACGCTCCCCTCGGAAGAGCCGTTATCGGCGGGCTTGCCGTCGCAACAATTTCAACACTGTTCCTTGTTCCCGTAGTCTACAAGGTGTTGCGACAGGAAATTCCCAACAGGTTCCGTTACGATGAAGAGTTTAACCGGTCGATCCACTCCTCAACCAGAGAGGATTCACCATAAACGATCCCCACTTCTCCGGAGAAGCTCAGGCACAACAACCGAAAAAACGGGAAGAAAAAGGTGGAAACGCCCCCTTACCCCAATCGTCCCCGAGGACTCACAAGGGGAAGGGGAACAGCAGTTCAGTTTCCATCCTGAAAAATTTTCCGGATGATCTCGTTTCCGTCGACCGATTCTCCTGCAAGAGCCATAGCGAGAAGCTGTCCACCGATGAGATCTGACGACAGAATCATATCAGGATGGACTCGCCTGACCCTTGCCAGCTTCTCCCTGTCTCTGACGGAAACAACTGTTTTAGCAACAGCCCCTGTTTCCCGGGCCGCAAGAACAACAAAAGCGTTGTCAGCGTCATCTTCGAGAAGCGCCAGTACCGCCAACGCATCGAGGATACCCGATTTCTTCAGTGTTTCCGGATCCATGGGATCGCCCTCAACCTGATCTATTTTCTCCCATTCGGCATCAACTCTCCTCGCGGGAACAATAAATGTAACAGGAAATCCCCTCCGGACAAGTTCCTCATAGGTGTTCATTGCCAGTGCACTCGTTCCGACCATGATGTAATGGTTTTTTCGGATCATTCCTTTTTTTTCTCCCATCAGAAGATGTTGGACCCGATCATTCATCAGGGGAAGAATGACCGTAGAAAGCGATGCCGTAAAAACGCTGATCCCCAAAATAATAATTGAAACGGTAAAAATCCGGGCATCGTCTGTAACCGGCACAATATCACCATACCCAACAGTAGACATTGTCACAACAGCATAATAAAAAGAGGTCAAAAGATTCTTGATCGGAGGATTAAATCCCATACCCAGCAAAAATGACCCAAAGACTGCATAAGAAAACAGGAGAATGATGCTGATCAGGGAAAACATCGTCCCCGTTGCAACGTTTGAGCGGTAGAATTGCCGGCGAAAAACAAGGAGCCCGGCAAACAAAACGAGGTCTCCCATAGACGGTAAAACGAGGTGACCGTGATTTTGACGGAATAAAATCAGAAAAGAGGCAGAAGAAAGAACAATTCCTGCCGCCCATGCAAATCGGGAACGAAAAACAAGCCCGATCCCCATTAAAATCTGCAAGAGACCGATGAGGCTTCTGACGCTTCCCATCCAGTGCTGGAAGAATGCGGGAAGATGGCTGAAGTCCTCTACCGGTCCATAACGAATAATCCCTTCACTTAAAAGCCTGATCTGATCAAGAAGCGGCAAGATATTTCTGACACCAAGGAGGACCAGGATCAGGGCAAGAACACCATGGGGAAACCAGAATTGAGGATGAAATTTCCCCATGGTGCCGGTGGGCCATTTCGCAACAAACAAGCGGACAACCCCTCTTGCCTCATTCCACTTGGAAGTCCATTGACTTAAAAAATCTTTCAGCATCTAAGAACCTGCTTCCAAATAGGACAAAAACACCACTGCAATGTTCCTGGGCTCCCAATATCTGTCCGCTCAACAGACCAGCGGGGATCCTTTAACGGACAGGGAAGGATTCTTCAGAATTTGTGAAGAAATATCAAGATGTTCCAGCAGGTGCTCCAGCATGTTTTTGCTCACCTGTTCCCTGACAACCACCCTGAGAACAGAAAGACCCTGTGCATCGGGGGGGAGAGTATAGGCCGGAACAATCCACCCAAACTTTCTGAGCTCGGATGAAATCTCCATTTCCCTTCCCGCATGCGGGGCGCGCAGAGAAAAAGCAACAATCGGGAGAGAAGGAGATGGATCGATCGGAGTAAAAAAAGAAGACTCTGAAAGCTTTCCTGCAAAGAAGCGGGCGTTTTCACGGCAGTTTTCAAGAATTTGTTTGTATCCCTTCTTCCCCAGTCTGAGCAAATTATAATACTGGGCAATGACGAATGCCGCATTTGAGGAAAAGTTAAGAGTGTACGTTTCCTCCTCCGCCCCCAGATAGTTCACCCGAAAGACCAGGTCATCCGGCAGATCGGATCTGTCCCGAAACAGGAGCCATCCTATTCCTGGGTAAACCAGACCAAATTTATGTCCAGAGACATTAATCGATCTGACATGGCTCAGACGGAAGTCCCATACAAGCTCCGGTTCAAGAAAGGGCAACAGAAATCCTCCGCTCGCCCCGTCCACATGGATCGGCACAAAGTAGCCCTTATCCCGGAAAAGCTTTTCAAGGGCATCGTTTAACTCCACAACAGGATCCACCTGACCGGTGAATGTTGTACCCAGGACAGCTCCAACCGCGATGGTGTTTTCATCCACCAGGGAAAGTGCCCCGGCAACATCGAGTACAAAACGGTCCGAAGTCAGCGGAACCGTCCTGAGCTCCACATCAAAGTATCGACAGAACTTTTCCCAGACAACATGAACATCTCCACCAACAACCAGATTGGGAGAGTCCGAGGGAAGCCCCTTCTTTTTCCGGTTGTTTTGCCATTTTTTTTTATGGGCCAGGAGCCCGAGAAGAATGGCCTCCGATGAGCCAATCGTCGATGTTCCCGTCACATCCTGATCCTGTGGTGCATGAAACAGGGATGCCAGCATGTGAATGACCCTGTGCTGGATCAACCCTGTCTGGGGGTATTCACTTTGATCCACAAGATTTTTTTGAAGATTTTCCATAATGAGCTTCTGAGCTTCCGGCTCCATCCAGGTTGTAACAAATGAGGCCAGGTTCAGGGAAGGATTTCCATCAAGTTCCAGTTCATCATGAATAATCTGATAGGCGCTTTGTGGCGTCATCCCATTTCCGGGCATGCGAAAAGCCGCCAGATCATTCGCAAAAAACCGGGTTCCGTATGTTGGAGCCAGAAATTCTCCAGATTCACTCGCATGATGTCGTCTTGTCAGCATTTTCTCTCCTTTTTGGATTTTAAGGCCTGAAAGACCGATTCATTCAATGATGTCGCTCCCGATGGAGAAAACAGAAAGAGGCAGTTACTTTATTTTATCGCTTCATCGTCGTCCTCCTTATCGTTGATTTGTCATTTCCCCGGTCATCCGGCAAAGCTCCCGAAGGGAGCTCCTCAAACAATATGCCGGGAGACCGAGAGTGACAGCTCTCCACGATGCTTCATCCGGAATTGGAATGAACCCGGAAAAGGACTATCCTTTTCCTGCCGGACTTGCGTTGGCGGCATCGTCTGATTTCCTAAACTCCGCCAGGAAAGGAGATTGCGATGAGAGTACTGGTCACAAGCGCGCGCCCCTATGACAAAACCTTTCTCGATTGCGCCAATCAGGGAGTGCACAAGTTACAGTATCTCGAAAGCATCCTTGACCGGAATACCGCTCCACTCGCAGCGGGGTTCCCTGCGATCTCCTGTTTTGTCGACGATATTCTCGATGGACCGGTTCTTTCAATTCTTGCAAAAGGCGGAACACGCCTTCTGGCCCTTCGGAGCACAGGATTTAATCACGTCGATCTCGATTCAGCCGCAAATCTCGGGATTACGGTCATGCGGGTTCAGGATTACTCTCCCTATTCAGTCGCTGAATTTGCCCTGGGATTGATTCTCGCACTGAACAGACATCTCCACAAAGCCTATAACAGAGTCAGGGAAGAGAATTTTCTCCTTGATGGGCTGATGGGCTTTGACATGCACGGGAAAACCGTCGGAATAATTGGAACAGGAAAAATCGGACTGGCCCTTGCCAGGATTCTCAACGGCATGGGCTGCTCGCTTCTTGGACACGATCTTTGGGAAAATCCTCAATGCCTGGAACTTGGAATGAAGTATGTCGAACTCGATACACTTCTCTCTCAATCGTTAATCACAAGCCTGCATATTCCCCTGACTTCCCAGACCTACCATCTGATCAATGCCGACAGACTCCAAAAGATGCCGGATTGTGCCATTCTTATCAACACCAGCCGGGGTGCACTGATCGATACAAAAGCTCTCGTCGATGCTCTCAAGGCAAAACGCCTCGGAGGGGCCGGACTTGATGTCTATGAGGAAGAAACAGCCCTTTATTTCAGAAATTTTTCTGATGAGATCATCACTGATGACCTATTTTCCCGGCTTCTGACCTTTCCCAATGTCATCGTCACCGGACATCAGGCTTTTTTCACCAGAGAGGCCATGAAAACAATTGCCGAAACAACCATCGAAAATCTTTCCGACTTCGAAGCTGGCAGGGCGAACAAAAACATTGTTGGACCAGTCTCTCCCTGATCACTCTTCCCGGGAACCGGAAACAAGGGAGAATCTTTTATTTTCCCATACAAAAACATCAATTTCTGGAAAAATCCTGCAAAAAGTCCCCGGATTCAGCAGAGAAGCAAGAGGATTCGGATCAGGGATCGGCCTTGGCACAAGAACCAGGGAAAGAGTTCCGGTAAGACGGGATCTCAGGTATTGAACAGCCAGAAGAGTCTGAGACAGGGTTCCGATATGAGGATGAGAAACAAGAATGGTATGAAAGGGCCATTTGACTTCCTTGATGACAGACAAGAGCCCCTCTCCATCAGGAAAAAATGGAGAACAGACCCCCCCCGCCCCTTCAATGACAGTCATATCCGCTTCCCTGTACAACGAATGAAACTTTTGAAGAAGATCGGTCCTGGATATGAGGGCCCCCACCCTTTCCGCTGCAGTCATGGGATCAATCGGATCCGGGAAACAGTATCCGGTCATGGCTCGAAAGTGATGTGGCCGATTTTGAGACAATACCAGACCTGCATCACCAGCTGGGTCATCCGGAGAGGAAACACCCGTCTGGGCGGGCTTGAAATAGGAAACAGCCATTCCCATGCCCAGACAAATGCCCACAATAGAAGAAGAAACGAGAGTCTTCCCCACATTGGTATCTGTTCCCAGGACAAATACAGCCTTTGGCGGAGGAGAAGGAATCGGAAGAAGCGACGATTCAGGATCTTTTCCGGATACCATCAATGACCGCCGAAAGGACTGCGTTCTGCTCAGAGTCTGTCAACTCCGGAAAGACAGGTAGCGACAGAACCTCTGATGACAACATGTCGGTAACAGGAAGGTTTTGGCCCGGAAGACAGGAAAAGGCCTCCTGACGATGCTGCGGAAGAGGATAATAGATCTCCGAACCTATTTGCCTGCTGGCAAGGAAGTCTTTCAGTTTGTCCCTGTTTCCCGCTCCTGTGACGCGGACCGTATACTGATGATAAACATGCTTGGCCCCTGAAGCCACGACCGGAAGCAGAAGCCCTGGAGTGGATTTGAGATTTTCATTGTATGTCCGGGCGATCGTCTCCCTTCTCCTGTTCCAGGAATGAAGGTGCCCGAGCTTGACTCCCAGGATGGCCGCCTGAATAGCATCGAGACGGGAGTTGTAGCCAAGCTCATCATGGTAGTAACGGCGAAGGCTCCCGTGGACGCGAAGAGATCGCAAATGTGCATCGACATCCCCACGCATTGTCGCAATCATGCCTCCGTCTCCCCCACCCCCAAGATTTTTTGTAGGGAAAAAAGAATAAGCGGCCGCAACAGAATAAGTGCCGGGAGGCTTTCCATGATCTTCGGCGCCAATAGCCTGGCATGCGTCCTCAACAATCCAGAGACCTTCAGAACTGGCAAAGGAGGAGAGAGACTGCATGTCCGCCATCTGACCATATAAATGGACGACCACGATACCGGAAATTCTCGATCCTGTTGACTTGTCAAACCAGAGACCATTCCGGCGCTCTCCCCGGAGGGCGAGCATCTCCCCCAGTTCTTTTGTCGTAACATTGAACGTATCGGGATTGACCTCCGTGAAGAGGGGCCGACCACCTGCCAAGAAGATTGAGGATGCCGATGCGTAAAAAGTGAAGGATGGCACAAGAACAGTTTCTCCTGCTTTGAGTCCTGCGGCTCTCAGGGAAAGGATCAGCGCATCCGTTCCTGAGGCGACACCTACCGCATGGGGTAGTCCCCACCAGGAAGCCATCTTTTCCTCAAAACGACGAACGCTCTCTCCCAAAATAAACTGTTGGGTTGAAAGAACAGAGGAAACGACAGGGAGGATCTCATCCTGAATTTGGGCGTATTGCCTCGTCAGGTCGAAAAAGGGAACGGGGTTGTGCGCATCTTTCTCAGTCGACATGTCCATTTCCTTTCGATCCTGATGAAAAGATCGGTGACTTTTCTCCCAGGGAAGAATCCTGACGCGCTCCAATCGCCGTTGGAGATGAGGGTATCTTGAGAATAAGCCCCCATGGAAGCTTGTTGGGATTTGTTACCGTTTGGGCGTTAGCCTTCAGGAGCGTACGCCAGTACCGGGGGTCTCCATAAATGATGCCCTTTGCGGCAACGGTCTCAAGGGTGTCACCGGTTTTCACCCTGTATATCGTGGGGCGGCCCTTACCCGGGTGGAGAAGATGCCATTGCCTTTTGGCTTTTGCAAAATCCTTCGGGAAAGCCGGGTCTTCCTTTGCAAAATATTTTTTATAAAGGGCCACTCTCTTTGCTTTCATCGGATGGCGCATGATCGATGCCCTCAGATGGTATCGGGCATCTTCCCGAAGTCTTTTAACAGCAAAATCTTTTGAAAAGCTTTTCTGGGACAGGGAGGCCATTGCCGCCGACTGGGCTATAATCGCCTGTCTCCGTGGAGTCAGGGAATTCGAGGAAAGTCCCTTTGCCACCGCCATCTCAATTCGTGAAAGATGGGCCAGGACGGTTGCATCGTGCGGCATCAGTTCATAGGCTGTCGACTCTTCGCGAAGAGCCTTGTAGATCTGTCCCATGTGAAAATAGCACCATCCGATACTATCCCTGAAAGAACCGTTTTTCGGATCTACCGTCAGTGCCCTCAAAATAAGATACCTTGCCGCAGTCAAACTTCCATGATCCACAACCCAGGTGTATCCCAGATAGTTAAGTGCATCAGCCATCTTCGGATCCAGGGCAATCGCCCGTTCCAGATCCCTCTGGGACTGTTTCTGGTATTTCTTGTGGTTCCACTGGTCAAAAAGAACACCCCGATTGAAGTACAGCACAGCGCTGTCAGGATGAATCGACATCGCCCGGGCGAGATACTTCCGTGCTTCAGGAAAACGCTTGAGGTCCATCTCCGCAAGAGATATGGAAAAAGGAATCTCCCATTTACCAGGAGCCAGTTTCTGCGCTTTAAGAAAATTCCTGATTGCAGCCTTGGGATTTTCCAGTCGGCGGAACAGGTCTCCCAGAAGGAAATAGCCCAGATCACTGTGGGGAAAGCGCTTGATCATCAGCCTGTAAGTATCAACCGCCTCTGGCAGATGAAGGGATCGCTCATAGACAGATCCGAGAAATGACAGGAGCTTTTCATCTCCTGGATTGTCACGGATAATTGACTGAACCTCCCCGATTGCCCGATCGAGCTGATTGTCCTCCAGAAGCAGGGATGTCAGGATAAGCCCGAAGCGCTCATCGTCCGGATGCTCCTTGATGACTTGTCCCAGGAAAGAAATGGCTTCGCGGGTCTTCCCCTCCGAAAGCAGATCCTTAAGCAGCTTGCCTTCCACCTGAGGATCTCCTGGATGTATCCGGTCCAGGATGACGCGATAGTACTTGTCTGCTTCAGGATAGTTTCCAAGGGTGGCGTCAAGGTCCCCCAAAGACTCCCATCCGGGCTCAAAACCGGAGTTTCTTTTAACCGAAAGAGCGAAGGCCTTTCTTGCCCCGTTAAAATCTTTCTCCCTTGCCAGCTGGAATCCCAGGTAGAATGGCAGATAGCTCGATGCCGGATTCTTCCCGACACCTTCTTTGAGTACCTCAATGCCTTTCTCTCGTTGGCCGGTACGATTGTACAGATCATCAATGGCAACATAAACTTCTTCCTTCAATGGATCCAGGGGAAGAACGTGTTGACGGTAGAGAGTGATGATGTCCTCAAAACGCATATTTCTGAGAGTAGGATCCTGAATTCCAAGGGCCTGGATACGTTCTATCCGGGCTAGGTCAAGCCAGGGAGAGATCCTTTTCGGGTAATCTTCTGTCAGATTTTTCAGCGTTTGAATTGCCCCCTTCTCATCTCCGATTTTTTCCTGCAGATGAGCTTTTCTAAGGCGCATCGACAATGACTTGGGGCGATAACGAAGGACCTTTTCGGTCTCATCCAGCGCAAGGAACGGATTACCGAGATCCTGATTGATGTAAGACTGAAGCTCATGATAATAGGACTGCCATGGTCTTGGAGGATCGACAGGCAAAGGTTTCGTCCGGGCAATCCGGGTCTCCCCGTATCCCGCAGAAGCTGGTCCGGCCCCTGACTCCATATGACAGCCCGCCAGAACGGTTCCGAGCAGTAAGGGCGCAATTGCTGCAGATATCCACGACAGGGCAGACCTGAAGCCCAATCCGGAATCAAAGCTTTTTCTACGTGCAACAATCATGGGCTCATCCCCAAAAGCTTCCGACACATCACCTCCATATATCTCAATGAGTTTTAAATCTTAAGGACCACAAGTACGAAAGGGGCAAGATCGTGACCGTCCGGGAAAAGACTTGCCTGAGGGGACAGAAAAACAGGCCCCTGACTTTTGAAAGAAAAAAAATCAGCACCGCAGACAGGGTCAATCACCTTCTTTCTCGACCTGAACCAAAAAGATATCCTCCTGCGTCAAAAGTGGCAAAACAGATTCCTGACTCCTGCCTTCCGGAGACGGACAGCCTGACATTGCCTCTGTATCCAAAACAGGCAACAGGCCTCTCTCGACAATCTGGTCGGTCTGAATCGATGACGATCGATAGCCCATGGCAGCAACCCGCCAACCTGAGTCGAGCGTTTTCTGTATGGCCGCCGACCAGTTTCCCTTGACCGAGAGCAGGGAAAGCATGGCTCCGGCATCCTGTCGAAAGTAAACAACTCCGTGGCGAACATCCATGAAACTGAAGGTCTTCCGCATCGGAAGGGTTGCCCTTACCCTCGCTTCAACTGAACCACCTCGCGGGAAAAAAGTTCCATCTCCTTCAAATATCCAGCCCTCTGAAGGAAGGATCTCACGAATGGCCAAAGTTCCCCTCAGCTCAGCCGATGCCTCAAGGAACCCCCTAACCCCATCACACTCGTAATAACCGGACAAAAAAGAGAGCTTTCCCCGACGAAACCCGGTCATCGTGATATGGATACCTCCAAGGGTGCGATAAGGAAAAAAAGAGACAGGTTTGAGCACCCGGCTTCCGCAGGACACCATACCGGAAGGAAGAGGTAGAGCGTACAGGAACAAAAAAGAATCGAGCCCTTTATACCCCCTTGGCCCCATAACCATTCCTTTCCGCTCGAAAATGAGTCCATTGAAGCGCCAATAGCCAACCACTCAATTATTCAAGTGTATCTGAGGGGGGAAGCAAATTCAAACCAAATTTGGATTAACCTGGAAAAATCATTGATATTTCAGGATTCCGGGCTGATCGGAAAAAATGCACCCATCGCCAAAACAGGTCGACCGCTTTTATTTTTGGAAATTCAATATGACTCTGATAGGATTTGGCAGGAGATCCGGGCGGAACAAATATCCAGATCATAAAGGCCAAATGGGGAGGGTCCCCTGCAAAAAGACGCTGAGTGCCGTGAGAACTGGCCCGATCATTGGAGAAAAAAATTGAAGATACTTGTCACTGGCGGAGCGGGCTATATCGGATCCCACATGGTCCTTTTACTGAAAAAATCCGGCCACGAAGTTGTTGTCCTCGATAACCTCTCAAACGGCCACAGAGAATCCATACTCGACACGACTTTTGTTCCCGGTGATATTGGTGACCGTCCGCTTCTTGACCGGCTCATGTCTGAAAACAGATTTGACGCCGTCATGCATTTTGCCTCCTTTATCCAGGTCGGAGAATCCGTTACCTCTCCGACCAAGTACTACAACAACAATGTTTCAAGAACACTTGTCCTCCTTGATGCCATGATTGATGCCGGAGTCAAAAAATTCATCTTTTCTTCCACTGCCGCCATTTTTGGTATCCCCTCGAGAACTCCTATTGATGAATCCCACCCCAAATATCCCGTCAACCCTTACGGTCGGACCAAACTGTTTGTCGAGGAGATCCTCGCCGATTACGGACAGGCTTATGGCCTGAAAAGTGTGGCTCTTCGATACTTCAATGCGGCGGGGGCAGACCCGGACGGAAGAACCGGAGAAAGACACCACCCCGAAACCCACCTGATCCCCCTGATTCTGAAAGCGGCCTCCGGGGAACGGGACTTTATCACCGTTTATGGCAGAGACTACGATACACCCGACGGCACATGCATCCGGGACTACATCCATGTCATCGATCTTTGCGAAGCTCACCTGCTCGCCCTCATGCACCTTGAGTCCGGGGGGGATTCCATCTCCTACAATCTTGGAAATGGACAGGGATTTTCCGTTCTTGAAGTAATCGCTGCGGCAGAAAGGGTTACGCAGAAATCCATCAGGGTAGAAACCGGAGAAAGGAGAGCGGGAGATCCACCCCGCCTGGTCGCTGACAGCCGAATGATCAAGAGAGATCTGGGGTGGGCACCATGTTATCCTGATATCGACACGATCATCAGACACGCATGGCAATTCGAGTCAAAAATGTTCCCCGGACGATAACCGGTCCGCCCTTCGAACGCGGTCGGGTCAGAGATAATTCCAGACTGTGACGTCAAAGGTGTCTTGTCAGGAATCAACCGATGACCCCTGCATCGAATGCCATGCAATAGTCCCTGTAGTACTCGTGAAAAAGACGAGCCCGATCAAATGCAATATCCAGTATTTC
>JAKAYF010000062.1 GCA_021816465.1 Nitrospirota bacterium | reverse complement strand
CAACGGTCACACTCGATCAGAAACTCCAGGTTCGGAAGCTTTTTCAGAAGATTGGAGTTAATGCCACACCGAACGAGGAGCTCGCCAGTGTTTCTCCTTTTCTGGTAAAACTCGAAGAACTTGCCGATCGGGCCGGTGGGGAGGCTCCCCGTCCCGTCCGACCTGACATATCTGTTCTCGAGGAGATTCGCCGAGCCTCAGGCAATGAACAGATTGTCAGGCTCTACGACATGCGGGAGACGTTGTCCCGGGAGATGGAGGAGTGGAAAAGGCTGTCGGATGAAATTGACCGGCGCTTACCGGCATGGGAGGAGCTTAAGAAGCTTTTGACCCATGCGAGGAGTCTTCCGGGTATGGAGGAAGTGGGGAAGAGTGTCGCCTTGATCCAGGAACAGCGACAACTTCTCGACACTCCAGATCCTGTGGCCCCGATCGTCGCCACTTTGACCCAGAGGCTGAGAGAGGAGCTCAATCGCTTAATCGGAGAGTACGAGGCCCGTCACAAGGAAGGCATGGACCGTCTTCAGAGTGACCCGCACTGGAAACAGCTTACGCCTGAAAAACGCCATGAGCTTCTCTCGGCCCAGAATCTTCACGAGGCAGCTCGCCCCGAGGTCAACGTCCAGAGTACGGAGCAGATTTTAAGCACTCTCAATCGAATTTCCCTTGAGGGATTTTCCAATCAGGTGGCGGCGATCTCCTCGCGCTTTCATAGCATTTCCGATGCTGCGGCGAAACTGTGCGAGCCGGAGGCTCAGTTCATCCATCTTCCCCGCCGTACCCTCAAAACGGAAGCCGAGATCGATTCCTGGCTCGAAGAGGTGAAAAAAACATGCAAGGCGGCGCTTCAGGAAGGTCCTATCGTTATCCAGTGAGACCGATTGTTGTCTTGTAAGAATGAGAAGGGAAATTATCGATGCAACCCCTCGAAAGATCGCTGAGAAGCCAGCTCGAACGAACCATCCGGGAAGCCCGGGAGATTGCTGAGTCTGCCGCCTGGGCAGTTCTTGAGCATCTGGGCGTGAATTCTCCAGAGCCTTTGCCTCATCTGTCTCCGTCATCTCGGGATCTCCGCCGAAGACTCCGGCTCCATGGCCGTCAGTTGGGGGACAGCCTGAACGGTGCCAGCGAGCAGACGATGGAGAGGCTGGTTGATGAGGTGGCCTACGAGCATTGGCATCGGATGCTCTTTGCCCGCTTTCTGGCCGAGAACAATCTTCTCATCTACGATGGCGTTTCCGTGACTTTGGAGGAATGCGGGGAGCTGGCGGCCGAAAAAGGAATAAATAATGCCTGGGAGCTGGCGGCAACCCTTGCTTCCGAGATGTTGCCGCAGATCTTCAGGGCGGGGTCGGTGGTTTTTGAGATTTCTTTTGCAGCCGAGTATCAGGCAAAGCTTGAGCGACTCTTGGCCGACCTCCCGAAGGAGATCTTCTTCGCTTCGGACGCCCTGGGATGGGTCTACCAGTTCTGGCAGGCTAAGCGCAAGGACGAGATCAATAACTCTGAAGTGAAAATCGGGGACCGGGAGCTTCCTGCGGTGACCCAGCTCTTCACGGAACCTTACATGGTGAACTTTCTCCTGGACAACTCTCTGGGGGCCTGGTGGGCCGGACGACGGCTGAATGAAGCGGATTGGACGGAAACAAAGACCGAAGAGGTGCTCCGGGCCAAGGCTGAGATTTCCGGTGTTCCGGTTTCTTCTCTGCGGTTTGTGAAGGAGAACGGGAGATGGTCTCCCGCCTCCGGCACCTTTCCGGGCTGGCCCGCGCAGCTAAAGGATCTCAAGGTCCTCGATCCCTGCTGCGGGTCGGGACATTTTCTGGTGGCAGTGTTTCTGATGCTGGTTCCCATGCGAATGGAGATGGAAGGTCTGTCGGCCCGTATAGCAGTGGATAAGGTTCTCTCTGAAAACATCCACGGCCTGGAGCTCGACCGACGTTGTGTGGAATTGGCGGCCTTTGCCTTGGCGCTAGCCGCCTGGAGATATCCCGATGCGGGGGGGTATCGTCCCCTTCCTGAGATCCATGTTGCCTGTTCGGGTCTTGCGGTCACTTCAAAGAAAGAGGACTGGGAAGCCCTGGGAGGGAAGGATCATACCCTGGCTGTCATTTTGGGAGAATTTCATGACACGTTTAAAAACGCTCCCGTTTTGGGGAGCCTGATCGATCCGGAATCAAGTAGCACCCTGAAAACGGTCCGGAATTCGAAGAATACGCTCAATATCTCCGCTCTTCTCGATGCGGCGCTCTCGGGGGAAAAAAACGATGAGCGCGTTGAGACGGGAGTGGTGGCCCAGGGGGTGGTCAAGGCGGCGTCGATTCTTTCCTCCAAATATCACTTGGTTGTGACGAATGTTCCCTACCTCTCCCGAGGGAAACAAGCAACGGTCCTGAAGGAGTTCTGCGAAAAGACCTACTCGGAAGCCAAGAGCGATCTTGCCACTGTTTTTCTGGAGCGTTGTCTCAAGCTTTGTACGGAGGGAGGGACGACCAGTATCGTTCTTCCCCAGAACTGGCTGTTTCTGACGACCTACAAGAAGTTCCGGGAGAAGCTTCTGAAAAGCGATACCTGGCATTTGATTGCGAGGTTGGGTCCGGGGGCGTTTGAGACGATCAGCGGGGAAGTTGTAAAAGCCATTCTGATCATCTTGAGCCGTGGGAATCCAGTCGGACGGTCTCTCTTGGAAAATGAGGAGAAGGAACATCAGATTCGGGGGCTGGATGTTTCAGGATTCAGTACAGCGGCTCAAAAGGCTGCCGAGATGATCAAGGGAGAGATAAAAGAAGTTTCACAAACGGGTCAGCTTCGGAATCCGGATGTGAGGGTCGTTTTTTTTGAAGAAACTGATTCTCCTATGTTAAAGGACTATGCCAGTGGAATCGTGGGACTTCAATCTGGAGATGATTCGTTCTTTACTTCTTTTTTCTGGGAGCATTCTTTGATCAATCGAAAAGTTTGGGAGCTTCTTCTAAGTACTCCCAAAATCCTTAACGAATTTTCTGGAATGAGTAATCTTGTGAGATGGGAAGAAGGAAAAGGAAGTTTATTCGATTCTGACGGAGCAAGGCCAACACAGGGTGCTGGGGCTTTGGGAAAAACCGGAGTGGCAATCCATCGGATGAGAATATTGTTTTCTTACCATTTTTCCAAGACCCGCTTTCATCAGAATGTAGCCGCGGTTATTCCTAAAAACGAATCCCATCTCCCCGCCATCTGGTGCTTTTGCTCCTCTCTGGAATACAACGAAGCGGTAAGGCGTATTGATCAAAAATTAAATGTTACTAATGCCACCCTGGTCAAGGTCCCCTTCGACCTCGACCGATGGGCTTCAGTCGCCGCTGAAAAATACCCCAACGGTCTGCCCAAACCCTATTCCAACGATCCCACACAATGGATCTTTCATGGCCATCCCGCAGGATCGGTCGAATGGGATGAGAAGAAGAAATGGACCACCTCCGGAAAGCTTCGCATTGATGACACCGTTTTGCAGGTTGCTGTCGCCCGGCTACTAGGATATCGATGGCCCTCAGAACTTGATCCAACAATGGAACTGGCCGCTGAACAGCGGGAGTGGGTCAATCGCTGCGAAATGCTTTTACCCTTATCCTGCTCCACGGGAATCGTCTGCATCCCTCCTGTGGGCGGAGAAACGGGGGCAACGGACCGACTGCTGAATCTCCTGGCCGCAGCATATGGCAAGGACTGGTCAACCGACATCCTCCTGCAACTGCTTTCTGCCTCCGACAACGCCGGCAAATCCCTCGAACGCTGGTTGAGGGACAAGTTCTTCTTACAGCACTGCCGTCTCTTCCATCATCGCCCCTTCATCTGGCAGATCTGGGATGGGTTGAATGATGGGTTCTCCGCTCTGGTGAACTATCACCAGCTCGACTTCAAAAAACTGGAAGCGTTGACCTATACCTATCTCGGCGACTGGATTGCCCGTCAGAAGCAGAATATTGCTCAGAAGGTGGAAGGCTCCAATGAAAAATTGGCTGCGGCCGAAGGGCTGAAAAGTAAACTGGAACTGATTCTGAAAGGTGAAACGCCCTACGACATCTTTGTCCGCTGGAAGTCCATCGAAAAACAGCCCATCGGGTGGCATCCGGATATCAACGATGGCGTACGTCTCAACATTCGTCCGTTTATGACCGCCGAGGTGTTGCGGTTCAACAAAAGACCGCAGGTCAATATCGCCTGGGAAAAAGACCGGGGGACCGATGTGGAATCAGCCCCCTGGTTCAAGACTTTCAAAGGAAAACGCATTAACGACCACCATCTCACTCTCGAAGAAAAGCGGATGGCTCGGGAAGGGCTTAACCGAGAGGGGGATCAAAAATGAATATCAACGCCTCCATCATCGATCAGCGTTTGACAGCCATGTGCGAGGAGATTCGGGAGCGTGCCAAGGAAGAGTTAAGAATAACCGATGATGAACGACTCCGCTCACTATCTTTCATCTATCTTTGCGTCAAAACCGTTCTCGATCTCGATTCAGACGCCGCCTTCGATTGTTTGACCGAAGGAGGGGGCGACTTTGGTGTGGATGCTATCCATCTGTCGGAAGAATACGATGGCGAGTTTACCGTGACGCTCTTTCAGGGAAAGTATCAGAGGAACCTTGAGGGGGGATCCAATTTTCCGGAGAGCGGGATCTATGCCCTAATCAACGCCGTGCGGTATCTTTTTGATCCCGGAGCAGATCTTCAGCATATCAATGATCGCTTGAAGGCACGGATCGAAGAGGCAAGAAGTCTGATCCGGGACGGATATATTCCTCAAGTTCGGTCACTGCTCTGCAACAATGGACTTTCTTGGAACCAGTCTGGACAGGAGGCGATCGATCGGGCGGAGTTCGGAAATCAGGTTGTCTGGGAGCACGTGAATCATGATCGTCTGGTCGGTATCATTCAAGCGAGCAAGCCGGTCGATGAAACACTCCAGCTCACGGGGCGTGCCATCATCGAGGATATGGACTTTAGCCGGGTTCTGGTGGGACGTGTTTCTGTTCGGGAAGTAGCGGCCCTGATTGAGCGGCATGGGGAGAGGCTTCTGGAGCGAAATATCAGACGTTACCTCGGACTTCAGGGCAATCGTGTCAATGAGGCCATCCAGAAGACCCTAAAAGGACCTGAGACCAGCAATTTTTATTTCTATAACAATGGGATCACCCTGACCTGCGACAAGTTCGCTCACAATGCACTGCAAAGCGGGGATTATCAGGTTCAGATCGAGAACCTGCAGATCATCAACGGCGGTCAAACTTGCCTGACGATCCATAAAACCTTGAAAGAGTTGAAGGAATCAGGCCTGTCGGATCCCGCCTCTCGGGCTTATGTCTTGCTCAGACTCTACCAGTTGCCGAAAAAAAATGAGGATCTCGTTCGCCAGATCACCTATGCGACCAACAGCCAGAATCCGGTAGAACTCAAGGATCTCAAGGCGAACGACGAACGGCAGAAGCGTCTAGAAATCGATATAGAGCAACTTGGGTATGTTTACCGAAGAAAGCGCACTGATTCGGGTGGCAAAAACGATATCACTTCCGGGGCAACTGCGGAGGCCCTTCTGGCTGTCTGGCGTCATGCTCCTCATCAGGCAAAGTTCTTTACGCGGGAACATTTTGGAAAATTGTACGAAACAATCTTTACCCAAGACCTCAATGGTGCCCAGGTTATTACAGCGATACTTCTCTATCGTATTGCGGAAAATCGCCGCAGGCGCCCGAGTACCGAGGATCCTTTCTTCGTACGCTACGGCTCCTGTTTTATCGCCATGCAGATGGGACGGCGACTTTTGCGGGATCTGGGAGTGTCGCTGTCTGGATTGACCCATCAGAACTTTAAAGAGGCGGTCAAACTGATCGAAGAGAATGGTGCTAACTATTATTCGGAGTCGGTAAAGGATGTGAAAGTGGCGCTCGAATCCCTGTATGGATGTGGAGATGATGACATTCTCGGCCACATCTCCATTCAACAGCTTTCGGCGACATTCAGGAGAGGGGATCTCATTCAGATTCTTCTCAAGATGGAGATTCCACGGGCTTAAAGTTTGGTCGGACCGATCAGGGACGAGATGTGATCCCCTGGGAATGTGGCAGGCGCGCAGGGAAATGAATGATCTAGGCTTCCTGATCCTTATATGCTTGGTGAGCAAACCCTCTTATGGAGGTTCATGATGTCTCTAAATAAGATTCCAGTATTGGATGCGTCGAATGTCGATCTTTGCAAGCAATATCTTGGGAAAGAGATCGAAGTTGTTGGAAAGGTTTATGAAGTCAAAGACTGGAGAGAAGCATATGGCCCATCCGCACCATATCTAAACGTGAACTTTGGGGATCCTCAAAATGAAATCATAAAAATCATCATTCCGCATTCTATTGTTGATAAGGATGCTTGGATGGGAAAACATCCAAAATCATGGGAAGGTCTATGGATTTCAGCCCTTGGAACATTAGAAGAAAAAGGACCCAAAAAGGGGAGCGTTCATCCGGGGCACCTGGTGATCAATTTAAGCTCTGAAAAAAAGTTGGTCCTTCTCAACAAGGTTGAGGCGGAGCGAAAACTCTTGCCTTCAAGAGAGATTGACGATGCATTACTAAAAGTTCAGGTAGGTGACACAGTTGATTATGTCGAGGTGTCAAAGCCTGAGGAACTTTTGACAATCCAAATTGTAAATTTTATCAGTGATGTCTCAAAAGGGCAGATCAATAGGGAGGCGCCGCTTGCGGTAAAACTTTTAGGGAAAGAAGTCGGAGAGGAAATTGAGTTTAATATTCCGACTCGTAAAACGGCAACATATCGTATTGTAAAGATCAATCGGCTTCCTTAGGGATACTGGCAAAAGGTTGGCCGGAAAATTCAGAATCCGAAGGGTGTTTTGAGGAATCTCTTGGAATGTCAGGAGATTGATCAGAAAACAGGACCGAAACAGAAAGTGCTAGCCGATTGGTGATACGAACGGCCTCAAACTCAATGAGGATCTCGCCACAACCGAAAGTTGGAGCGTGGCTCAGATCGAAGCCCGCACAAAAAACAGGTCGATCAGACGATGGCTCTGTTTAGTCTGGATGGGTGAGTGATGAAGGTCTTGGAACACCTCGTAAAGTCCATTCGAAAGTCAGGGTCCGTCAATCGAGGGGATCAGGCTGGTCCCGCATGCATTCTCTGGCCGGACGGATCCCGGGAGTGGGAATCCATTGTTCCGAGACTTTTGCAAGAGATGCCGGAACTATTGGTTTTGGGCAACTATGATCCATTGCTCCGAAAAGGTCCGGCCATCTGGCTTCGTTGTGCTCTTGCCGGCATGCTCCGGGAAATAAAACTTCCTTCGGACAGGATTCCTATTCTGTATCTTCCGGGTGTGAGCCGTCAGGACCTCCGTGCCGTCGACTCCTGTCCCGACCCCCTGAAACCCTTGGCCGAGCTTCAGTACCGCGGGAAGATCTGGTTGCAGCCCAATTCCCAGGACTGGACTGTCATGGCCCTTGCCAAATCGACCCAGGATGGACTGGGTCTTGATGTGTCGAAAAAGAAAGAAGTCAGGGAAGCCTTTCTGTATGCCCTGGATAACTTTCTTGATGAGGAGGTGTCCTCTCTCAAAGGGAAGGTGCTGGATCAGGATTACTTTGGGAATTTGGTGACGGGAGGAGATCCGGTACGATCCCTTTTGAAGTGGCTGGATAATGAAGAGGGATTTCGGGGGAGGTTGAATTCTGGGAAATGGGAGGGGTTTGTCCAGGCATGCAAGACCATGTTCCAGTTCGATCCCCAGAAGGAGGGGGTACTGGGAGGAGCGTCCAGTCTTGCCACGCATGAAGGGCCGTGGCGTTCTGTCTGGGAACGATTTTGTGAGGCACCCGATCGCTATAGGAATATTCCCGCTCAAATACGAAAGTGCCAGCCTCCAGGTGGAACCATGACCTGGCTTATGGGAGACGGATCCTATGAGGGTTGGCCTCAATGGAACGAATTTCAGGAGAAAAACCTCAGGCAGGACTTGATGAAACTAAATGACCGTTCGCCCGAAGAGGCCCGGTCGCGAATTCTGGAACTGGAAAAAAGACACGGGTCTCGACGGGATCTGGTCTGGACAGTGCTGGGTGAATCTCCCCTGGCTCTTGCCTTGAAACATCTTGCCGTTTTGGCGGAGGTCACACGGAAGAGCTTGGTTTTCGGAACTCTTGATGATCTGAAAACGGCCTATGTTCAGGAGGGGTGGCGCGCTGATGATGCGGTCATCAAGGCTCTCTGTGAGGTTGATACAAAAGACCTCGAGCCTGTGTCGGTTGCAATTCGCTCGATCTACCTGCCGTGGGGAGAAGACTCCGCCCGATATCTTCAGAACCTGGTTCTGACTTCCGAATACCCGGGGGGATCGGTAAAATCGATGAAGGCTGTTCCGTCAAAGGATGGAGAATGTTGGTTGTTCGTCGATGGACTTCGATTCGATGCGGCAAAGTGTCTGGCAGCGTCCCTGATCCAGAAGGGATACGATGTTTCCGAAATGCCCATGTGGGTGCCTCTTCCAAGTGTGACGGCGACGGGGAAAGCGGCGGTGGCTCCAGTCAGGGACAAGATTCGCGGAGAGGAGCACAGCCGGGACTTTGAGCCCGCCGTCGCGGATACGGGTCAATCCCTTGCCGGGGGAGGACCCTTGAGGAAACTGCTAATTCAAAATGGGTGGAAAATCCTGGCGGGGGAAGACTATGGGGATGGTCTTGGAAACGCCTGGTGCGAGTTTGGCGATATCGACCATGAAGGTCACGACCGCGGTTGGAAGTTGGCCAAACATCTTGGAAATCTTCTTGACGAGATCCGGGAGAGGGTCGTCACTCTTCTTGCTTCTGGATGGGCGAGTGTCCGCATCGTCACAGACCATGGTTGGCTCCTTCTCCCTGGCGGGCTTCCGAAGGTTGAACTGCCAAGCTCTCTCGTCGACAGCAAATGGGGACGCTGCGCCTCTCTCAAGGAAGGGGCCATGACAGAGGAAAAGCTCTATCCCTGGTTCTGGAATCCGAGCCGTCATTTTGCTCTGGCGGATGGAATCAGCTGTTTTCGCAAGGGAGAAGACTATACCCACGGGGGACTCAGCCTTGAGGAATGTCTGACCCTTGAACTTCTTGTGACGGCAGGAAAGAGAGAAAATTCGGCAAGACAGATCAAATTGACCGATGTCGGATGGAAAGGGTTTCGGTGCACCGTGGCGGTCGAAGGGAATGTTCAGGGGCTCTCTCTCGATATCCGACGATTGACCGGAGACCCTTCGAGCAGTGTGGTCGTCTCTCCCCAGCCGTTCAAGAAATCGGGAACGGCTTCTGTAATTGTGGAAGATGAGGAGCTTGAAAACAAGGAGATATTGATTGTGATTGTCGACGAGCATGGAGAACCGGTTTTTCAGGTTCCGACAGTCATAGGCGGAAGGGATGTCCATGATTGAATTAGATGAGATCGACAAAAAGGCGGCGTCCTTGCTGGAGGGCTATCTGGTTCGGAAAGATCTGGTCCGGACCTTCAGCAGACAGTTTCCGGTGCCGACCTATGTTGTCGAATTCCTTCTTGGACGTTACTGCGCCAGCACAGATCCCGAAGAGATTGCCGAGGGAATTGAGATCGTTCAGCGTCAACTCCAGGATCGTACTGTCAAAGCAGGAGAGGAAGAGCTTTTCAAGTCTCGGGCCCGCGAAAAAGGCCCGGTCAAGATCATCGATCTCATCACTGTCCGACTCGATGCAAAGACAGATTCCTATTTGGCAACGATCCCCAGTCTTCGGCTGCACGATGCCAGGATTGAGTCTGACTTGATCGAGCAACATGAACGAATGCTGACCGGCGGGTTCTATGCGGAGATCACTCTCTCCTATGACCCGGTTATTGCCCAAGAAAAAAATGGACGTCCTTTTGCCGTTGATTCACTTCGTGAAATTCAATTGTCAAAACGAGATGTTCTGAATACACTGGCAGAGTCCAGAAAGAGCTTTACCACAGAGGAGTGGAAATCCCTTCTTTTTCGCTCCATTGGACTCGAGTCAGCAGGTCTCTCGGAGCGGCAGAAAAATGCGCTCCTCCTCCGGATGGTGCCCTTTGTCGAGAGAAACTACAATCTGGTGGAACTTGGGCCTCGGGGTACAGGGAAAAGCCACCTGTTTCAGCAGGTATCGCCATACGCCCATCTGATCTCCGGAGGCAAGGCGACCGTAGCGAGGATG
>JAKAYF010000061.1 GCA_021816465.1 Nitrospirota bacterium | reverse complement strand
ATCTACATCGGTAACGGGAAAGACATACCCCCGCGGATCCCCCTTCAGCGAGGGGTCATGCGAAAGCGAGGCCCAAGTCTTGGCAATACACACCGCCATTGACTCCCCTCCAAGAGACCGCACAAGGGAAAGGCTTTTTTTCGCCTTGTCCGACCACGCGACCTCTTTCCCGCCATACATGGTGGTCACAATCCGGCGGACTTTCTCTTCCAGGGGATCTTCCTGGCGATAAAGAGGAATGACCTGGCCGCTGTGGGATCTCGCCGTTTCAAGAACCACCCGGGCAAGATCCAGTGCCCCTTCGCTTCCATCCCGGAAATGGGTGCAGACAACCGCATCAGAAGCCCCCGCGGCGATCGCGTGACGACGGATGATATCCCATTCTTCCTGCGAATCCTGCGGGTGGGAATTGATGGCCACCACGACAGGCACACCGAAGCGTCGAATGTTTTCAATCTGGCGACGAAGATTGGCACAGCCCCTGTCGACGGATTCCGGGTTCGCCGAATTCAGGATCTCCGGAATTGGCTTGCCCGCTGTGGTATCGGCAAGTCCTCCATGCATCCTGAGGCTTTTTGCCGTCGCGACGAGAACCGCCACGTTGGGTCCCCTTCCCAGGATGGGAACCTTGATGTCAAAGAACTTCTCTCCGCCAAGATCGGCACCGAAACCGGCCTCGGTCACCACACATTCCGCTCCGGAAAGGGCGACCCAGTCGCCGATCACGGAAGAGTTTCCATGAGCAATGTTCGCAAAGGGCGACCCATGAACAATCGCCGGCGTCCCCTCGCAAGTCGCCATGAGATTTGGCCAGAATGCCTCCCGGAGAAGTGCGGACATCGCTCCGTCGACACCAAGATCCCTGGCTGTCACAGGACGGCCGTCAACATCGGATCCGACCGTGATTTTAGAGAGCCTCGAGGAAAGGTCGGCATAATCCCTGGAGAGGGCCAGTATGGCCATCACTTCAGAGCTCACCGCGATAGAAAACTCCGTTTCCCTGGGAATCCCGTTCGCCCTGCCACCAAGTCCGATCACAACCTTCCTGAGGGGACGATCGTTCAGGTCCACAACTCTTGGATAGTTGATCGACAGAGGGTCAATCCGGGTCGCATTACCATGACACAGGTCATTGTCGATGGCCGATGCCAGAAGATTATGCGCCGCCGAAACAGCGTGAATATCTCCTGTCAGATGGAGGTTCAGGACATCCATTGGCTCAATGGTCGATTTCCCCCCGCCTGCACCACCTCCCTTGATTCCGAAAACAGGACCCATCGAAGGCTGTCGAATGGTCACAACCGTCCGGCACCCGATACGGTTCAGGGCCATCGAGAGTCCGATGGAGGTTGTCGTCTTTCCTTCCCCGAGGGGAGTCGGAGTCATTCCGGTCACAAGCACATACAGGGAAGACGAGAGGTTCTTTGAGCCGGCGGAGATTTCTGATGATGGAGAAGGCAGATAGCGCGGGTCAATTTTTGCCCTCCCCGGCCCGAACCGGTGAAAGCGGTCGGAGGGCACACCAAGGGATCTGGCGATTGGTTCTAGATCGATCAATGTTATTCTTTCCGGAGGATTGAAGAGAAGAAGTTGTTTGCCTGTCGAAGGTCAGACAATGAACCCAGAAGGATCCGCTCGCCGATGACCCCGGTCAACCGTCACCCGGTGAAGTATGGAATGAAACCGCCTGAAAGACAAGAGTCAGGCGTCCCAAAATCCAGAAAGCGAGGTAATTTCTCCCAACAAAACAAGGAAAATCACCCACTTTCCGGAATCTGTTCCCGAGCCTGACCCCGTTTTTTCTGGCGCATGGAAATGGACGACAACAGGATGCCGAGCTCGTAGAGCAGAACCATCGGAAGATACATGATCATCATGTTGAAAAAATCCTGTGTCGGAGAAAGAATCGATGCCACAATGGCATTTCCGACCAGGGCCCACCGTCTCCCCTTTCTGAAGGCTTCCGGCGTCACCCACCCCATGGAGGTCAGAAGAGCCATGAGGAGAGGCAGTTCAAAAATCAGTCCAAAGACAAAGAGAAATCGCAACTCGAAGGAAATCGTCTTGTCCACGGAAAGAAAGGGGGAAAGACCTTCCCCCTGACCGAATCCAACAAGAAAGTGAAGTGCCTGGGGCAATGCGAGAAGGTCAGAAAAACAGACACCAAGGAAAAAAAAGAAGGTCAGGCCGAACAGCCACTTGAACACTCTTTTCTTTTCGTCCCGATAAAGCCCCGGGGCGACAAAGCGCCAGACCTCCCACAGGACAAGCGGGTAGGAGATCAAAAGCCCCATGGTCAACGCCACCTTCAGGGTAATCCAGAATGCTTCCGTGGGGGTTGTGAAAACAAGGCGGGTCCCCGACTTGGCCCCCAGCCAGGAAAGCACCCTGTTTGAAAAAGGAAAGCAGACCAGCATGGAGACGGCGATCCACAGAACGCCTCGCAGGACCCTTGACCTGAGTTCCGAGAGATGGGAAAGAAAAGGCAATCGATCCATCAGACAGGCATCACTTCGTCTCTGGCCTGACGTCTTGAGCCATTGGAAATTCTCCGCCTTTCTGGTAGGGCTGGGGAAGAGGGGTCCAGCCATCGGGCTCCGATGGCCGCCCCTCTTCCATGATCGACCGGGAGATATCCTTCACTTCCAGGAGAATCGGCGCGAGCCTCGTTCTGGCAAGCCGGATGAAGCGCCCGGCCTTCGTCGCAAGGGAGGGCCATTCGGAAGGCTTTACCACAAGCATGATCAGGAGAAGTATAAAGATAAGGTCAGGCCACCCGATTCCAAACACTTACCACCCCGCCGCAGAACCATCGCACACACACCAGATGTTCACCCAGACCCCCCCGTCAGACAGGCCATCAGACTTTCTCCCGGGTTGGGGAGATCGACTGTTTTTCCGGTAGTATACACCATCAGGATCGCATCATCCGACTGTCCGTCCGGAGACCACTGCGGACCATAGTATCCTTTCCGGATCCCCGACTCCCGAAACCCGAGTCGGGAATAGAGCTCCCTTGCAGGATTTTTTGAACGGACTTCAAGATGTACCTCCGAAACGCCGGATGAATGGCATCCCGACAAAAAACTTTTCATCATGAAAGAGCCGATCCCTTTCTTTCTCCAGTCAGGATGAAGGAAAAAGGTGTGAATCTCCACCTCGTCAAGAACGAGGTACCCCCCAAGAAGCCCCAGGAGCCCCCCTCCTGCCGGATAGACGATTCCTGCGTGAAAGGAAAGAGTCGACTGTCTCACCTCATCAACAAGGGATTCTCCAAGAGCATTGAGCCGGGCATCTGCCTGGGGAAGTGCTGAAAAGAATCGGGAAAGGACCTCCGGCCAGAGACCGCTCGCCAGATTGACAAACCTGAGCGATGAAAAGGAAAAAGGGGCAACCATGCGCCCCTCTTCGCCACCCGGTCCCTTCAGGGCTTCATCATCCATTAAAAACTCCGCATGAAACCAGGGAAAGGCGCAAGCTAATCAACCGCGCTCCGCCCATACACAATCGAACTGTCTCCACCCGACAGGAAAGCCACCCTCCCCTGAAAAAAGGGGTCAGGAGGCACCTCTGTTCCGCCGGGAAAGGAAAGTCCCGGCCAGTTGCGGGAAGGGTCGGACGGCAGATAGATCACCCCGGGCCCGGCGACAGCTCCATCCTGAACCCTGGAAAGGAGAGCCACCGCATTCCCGGGAGAATCCATGGGGGTCCAGAGAGGGTCAGAAACCCAGTCTCCCGTTTTCAGGTCTCGCACCCTGCGTTCTCCAAGAACCTCGGACTGCCTTGCATCCACCAGGAAAAAAATGGCTTCGGCATCGAGGTGTCTCCACTGGAGAGCCAGTGTATCAAAGGGAGAAACGCTCACCAACGGAACAGAAAGGCCGATCGCAAGCCCACTTCCAAACGAGTGTGCCACCCGAAGCGAGCTATAGTTCCCAGGCCCTTTTGAAACAGAAACCATCCCGATATCCGCCGATTTTTTCTTTGCCGATTCCAGGAGAAGATCAACCGCCTGTGGCAGGATTTCGCTTGCCGCTCCTGTTGCGGACAGGGAGACCTTTCCCAGTCCGCGAAGATCCTCCAGAAGCGCCAGTCCCAGAACCCCCGTCGAACACTCGATAGCCAGATGAATCATCCTTTTCTCCCGAAGTCTTTCAACAGATCAATCGCCTCCCGAAGCTCCGTCACCGGATGGAACGTAAGCCCTCCCGCCTTTGCCGGCCGACGGGAATCCTTTCCGGATTTTGAAGGATCGGAGGTCCCCCCGGGCAGAATCGCATGACGGAACCCGTGTCGCTCTGCCTCTTTCAGGCGTTCTGTCAGATGGGGAACCCGCCGCACTTCCCCTCCGAGGCCGACCTCTCCCATGACAACCCAGTCGGGAGGAAGGGCCAGATTGCGGAAGGAGCCCGCAAGGGAGAGCGCAACAGGAAGATCCACCGCGGGCTCGTCAACATCCACACCGCCGACAATGTTGACAAAGAGGTCCATTCCGCCCAGCTCAAGACCGGTTCTTCTCGACAAGACCGCGGTCATCAGGGAAAGTCGCTGGAGGCTGACGCCCTGGGCAACACGTCGCGGGTTCGGAAAGACGGTCGGATTGACAAGCGTCTGCAGCTCGACAAGAATCGGCCTCGAACCTTCCATTCCCGGCACAATGATGGATCCGGACAGATTGGGGCGCCTGCCTTCCAGGAAAAAGGAAGAAGGGTTTTCCACCTCACGAAGCCCTTCGGGAACCATCTCGAAGATCCCCAGCTCCCCGGTCGGACCAAAGCGATTTTTGACCGACCGCAGCATCCGGAGTGGGTGATGTCTTTCTCCTTCGAGATACAGGACCGTATCGACAAGATGTTCAAGAACCCTTGGACCGGCAATCTGTCCGTCCTTCGTCACATGGCCGATCACGAGAACCGTTACGCCGGATTTCTTGGCGACCTCGAGAAGAAGAGTCGCCGATTCCCTTAAAAGCGCCACCGATCCAGACACAAGCCCCATCTGGGGCATCGTGATCGTCTGGATAGAGTCCACAACCAGAATTTCAGGAGACAGTCGCACCACTTCCGCCAGGACGGCTTCGAGGTCGGTCTCCGCCATCAGGTGAAGGGCTCCCGATGGCTCGCCCAGACGGTCGTAACGCATCCGGATCTGCTCCGGAGATTCCTCCCCGGCAGCAATCAAGACCTTCCTGGAACGCGCAATACGGGACAGTGCCTGAAGGACAAGCGTGGATTTTCCCACTCCGGGGTCTCCCCCAAGAAGGACAAAAGATCCTGGAACAAGCCCTCCCCCCAAGACCCGATCCACCTCTGAAAATCCCGTGGGAATCCGTTCGATGGTCCGGCTTCCCACTTCAGCGATGGGAACGGACCTGAGCTCCTGGCCGGTTTTTTCATTCTGGACGATCGCCTCGAAACGGCTGGCCGGGGCAACCCATTCGACCAGACCATCCGGAGCCTCATGGCATCCAGGACAAAACCCCATCCATCGCGGAGATCGATATCCGCATGCGGGACAGACAAAAGACACTTGATCTTTTCGGCTCATTTTCCCTTTCCGTCGTTTGCCCGGCAGAACAGGCCCCTATGAAGGGATTCATTGTTGTGTTATGTTTTTCAGAAATATAACCCAAGCGGGGACCAGCCATCACTGCGATCCACCTTATGGAGAATCTCTTGACCGGGAAAAAAAACAGAGACCAGGCAAATGAGACCACTTCGGCCCATACCCGGGAAAGTTCCGGAAAGGCTCCATTGATCAGCCGAATCCTGATCCCGGGGATTCTTCTTGCTCTTGCCATCCTGACCATCGGGATCAAACCGGACGTTCTTCTTGCCGCGGACGGAGAGGATACCCCCAACTTTTCAGACCCCGGTTCGGGCGGCCCGGACAACTCTCCCGAGTTTACCAACACCCCCGATATCGGTGTCGGAACCTCCGTCAATCCTCTTGCGCAACCCAACCAGATCCTTTTCGACGCCGCCATCGGATTTGTGCCAAGTATCGGACCATCGGTCTCAGGCGCAACAGGAAATGCCCAAACCGGAGTCGGATTTCTGGTCGACCTGCAGGCGGGCTATACAGTCCTGCCGAACCTTGTCGCCACGCTGGGGGTCTCCATCCACGCATTTTCAAATGATACCAATATCCCGATCCTCCTTGGCATCCAGTATTACTTTGATAATGGCGGAGGCTTTCCCATGATCATGGGAAACCAGAAGCTGACACTTGTTCCCTATATCGAAGCGGCGATGGGACCGGTCTTCAATGTTTCAACCGACTCTGCCGGAACCGGAGTCGGCGCCATGGCCTTCGGCTTCCGGGTGGGCCCTGGCGTCCTGATTCCATTCGGTGTCAACCGACATCAGGGTATCTATTTCGAAATCGACTATGAAACCCAGGGCGGACCCTTCTCGGGTGGCGGACTTTCAAGCTCGGCGTTCACCCTGATTCCGGTGAAGGTGGGATACACGACCATCTTTTAGCCAATGCTCCCGAAGGGACAAAAGCGCCTCCCTTGCGGAAAAAGAAACAGCCGGAACGAATGGCGGATCGGGGACGACCCTCCTTTCGGACAGCTTTTCCAGAAGCGGCCTCCACAAAATCGGCCAGAACGGATTCTCCGGGTCGTCAAGAAAGACCGCCGGAACCTGATAGCTCCCGTCAAGTCTTGATGTTGCCAGCCAGAAAAAAAGCTCATCCAATGTTCCATATCCTCCTGGCAACACGACAATCCCCTCGGACTCTGTCAGAAAAAACTGCTTCCTGAGAAAAAATTGTCCGAAAAGGAAGTCCCCTTGCGGAGTCTTTCCGGGAGAGCATCCGGGACGGCACAAAAGAGCCACACCGCTTCCCGGATTGACCGCATTTGCTCCCTCGAGAACCGCCCCCATCAGACCGTCCCGTCCCCCGGCCAATGCGAGAAAGCCTTCAGCCGCAATCTCCCCTCCGAGCTCCTTTGCAAGAGACCAGGCAGAATCAGTGGCATCAAGAGAAGAAGAGGCAAAAACCGAAATTTTGGGAACCGCTTGAAGTCCGCGAAAAAATGCGCAGGCCAAAGCGATTTCGGAGCAAGACTCAGATTCCGGAAACACGAAGGCCTTCCACCAGAATAGACGGGCAGATAATCGAGCTTCGCCTCGAAAGATCCGACCCGACGCCAATGATCCCCAAAAACAATGAATCGAGCGTTCCGGCAATCGTAAACTCCGAAAGAGGCCCCATGATCTCACCTCCACGGACGTCGTATCCGAATGCCCCCCTCGAGTAATCTCCCGTGACCGTGTTGACACCGAATCCGATCAGTTCTGTCACCAGTATCCCGTCGCCCATTTGTTTTAAAAGTGCGGCACGGTCGGAGGACCCCGGGGTCACAAGAATATTGGACGTTCCCACGGAAGGAGAATCGCCAAGGGAACGGACGGCATTCCCGGTTGTTTTATGGCCTGTTTTCCTGGCGGAATAGGTGTCGAACAAAAAGCCGTTCAAAACGCCCCCGGAGAGAATCTCCTTCCGGGTGACACGGACACCCTCTCCATCAAACGGACGGCTCCCGAACCCTCCCGGAAGGAAAGGATCCTCTGTAATGGTCAGGATCCCGGAGGCAACAGACGTTCCCTCGCGACCTTTCAGATAAGTGGCATCCCTGTAGAGGGAATGGCCGGAAATCGCCGACAGGAAATGGCCAATCAGTGACCGGGCATTTTCCGGATCGAACAGGATCCGGGCATTTCCCGTTGGCGGCCTTTTGGGATGAAGCCTCCTGATGGCCCTGCGTGAAGACTCTGTGCCGATCGCCTCGGGAGAATCGAGATCCCTGAAAAATGGACGCTGGTCATACCAGTAGTCTCTTTCCATCGAATCGCCTTCTTTGGCGATGGATGTGACCGAGAGCGCATAGTTCGTTCGTCTCGTCCCGCCGAGGAAGCCGCGCGTGTTTCCCATCTGGCGGGTTACCCGGCTCGACTGGAATTCGGCTCCTTCTGAAGACGCAATCCGACTGTCATAGGAAAGGGCCGCCTTCTCGCAGGAAAGAGCGATCTCCAGACGAAGCCTTGAAGAAGGCTCGGGGCTGTCATCTTCAAGAAGAAGGTCCGGAAGTGGCCGATGAAGTTCAAGGTCGGCTGGGTCCGGAAGGCCCGCATAAGGATCGGGAGCGGTCTCGCCGGCAAGTCTGACCGCTTCCCTGACCAATTCCGAGAGAGCGTTCCGGTTCAGGTCCGAAGTCGAGACGATCGCCTGGGATTCCCCCCTGAATACACGGATCCCCATCCCCCTGCTCAGGCTCCTGTTGACCTTCTCCACATCACCTTTCCGGACCGAGATGGAGTAGTCGTCGCTTGTCACATAAATGGCATCGGCGTCGGTCGCTCCGAGCCTTTTGGACTCCGACAATACAAACGAAAGGAGATCTTCTCCCTGTGCGATCTTCTCAACGGCATCGTCGCTCATGCTGTGCCCCCTACTGTCAACTCTTCCACCATGATTGTCGGCAAACCTACGCCGACCGGGACGGACTGTCCATCTTTTCCGCACGTTCCCACTCCGGAGTCGAGCGCCATGTCCGACCCCACCATCGACACCTTCGTCAGCACTTCCGGTCCACTGCCGATAAGCGTCGCGCCACGGACAGGGTAGAGGATCCGGCCTTTCTCGACGTAATAAGCCTCCGATGTGGAGAAAACAAACTTTCCGGAGGTGATGTCCACCTGGCCACCGCCGAAATTGACGGCATAGATCCCCCGGTCGAGGCTTTCAAGTATTTCTTTCGGATCGGAATCTCCCCCCAGCATGCTGGTATTGGTCATTCTGGGCATCGGGGCATGGGCATAGGATTCTCTCCGGCCATTGCCCGTGACCTTCATTCCCATCAGGTGCGCATTATGGCGGTCCTGAAGATACCCGCGAAGGATCCCCTTCTCGATCAGGACTGTTCTCGACGTCGGGGTTCCTTCGTCATCGACGTTCAGGGAGCCCCTTCTTCCCGGGATCGTCCCGTCGTCGATGACCGTACAGAGGGACGATGCGACCTTTTCCCCGATCCTTCCGGAAAAAGCCGATGTCCCCTTCCGGTTGAAATCCCCTTCCAGTCCGTGGCCGACCGCCTCATGGAGAAGGATACCCGGCCATCCCGGGCCCAGGACGACAGCCATGGTCCCTGATGGACAGTCACGCGCATCAAGATTCACGACCGCCTGCCGGGCGGCCTCCCGGGCCCCCGAGCGTATCCGTTCAATATCCGGGATCGACGAGAAGGGAACCCGGCCACCAAAACCATAGGAGCCGGTCTGGCGATTAGTGCCATTTTGTGCAATCACCGTTATGTTGAAGCGGTAAAGGGGCCTCAGGTCGGTTGAAAGCTGGCCATCTTCCCGAACCGTCAGGACGGTCTTCACCTCCGTCGCCAAGGAGACCATGACCTGTTTCACGCGATGGTCATAAGCCCTTGCCGCACGGTCGGCCTCCGACAAAAGCTCCCGCCTGACATCCGTTGCCAGGACAAGCCCCTCTTCCGTGACCGGGTAGAGCGAATGGGAATGCGCCATTTTGCCGACCTGGGTCCGTGCCGGGGAATCGCCCCCATGAAGGGCAATTTCCCGGGCCGTCGCCATGGTGAGGCGAAGCATTTTGGGATCAATCTCCTCGGTCAGGGCAAATCCGGTTTTCTCCCCCGAGATGATCCTCGCTCCCGCTCCCTGGGAAACATGGCTTCCCGCCTTTTTGACAATCCCTTCCTCAAGGCTCATCGTTTCCGAAACAGTGTGCTCGAAGTAGAGATCCGCAAAATCGACATGGCTTCCCGACGCCAGATTCATCACCGACTCAAGAACTTCCGGTGTCGCGCCGAAGCGGTGTTCAAAAAAACCTGCCAGATCCCGGCCTGTTTCCTGACTCTCCCTGGTTGAACCTTCAGATATGGACATCTTTGACCCCCCAAATGCACAATAGGTGCGACTTTTCTGACGAAATTTCAAAACAGCCCGGACAAAGCCCGGGACCATCCGGCGCACAGGAAACTTTTCCGGCGAAACAAGTACCTCCACTATAAAGGGACCCCGTTCTCTGGATCAAGGATTCTCTCCGATGACAGATGCTTCTGATTTCCATGAACACTCTTTGGACCGCATAAGAAAGATCCTTGAAACGGCCCGGGAGGAAGGGGCCTTTCCCGGAGCGGTCCTCCTCTGGGGCGTGGCTTCCGGGAAACCGGCATGGCTCTGTTCGGGCTTTCTCAGGACAGACATCCCTGGGGAGCGCGTTACCGAAAATAC
>JAKAYF010000008.1 GCA_021816465.1 Nitrospirota bacterium | reverse complement strand
GATCTCTGCCTCAAGATGCTGGATCAGATGCAGCAAGTGTCTTTTTTTTATCTGAATGCGTGTATCATTTTTCTTTAACTTCCGTTCCATTGCTAGGAGATGGGCAAGTTCACCCCGCATGGAATTCATTCTTGCTCTTTCTTGAGATTCCTTTCGGATCGTCCTTTTTCTTTCGGATAAAAGCCGATTTTTTTTCTTCCGCCACAAAGCGAGCTCATCAAGAGACTTGATCTCATGATCCCTCTCTATGTCTATTCTTCTGGAAAGTGCGCTTTGACGGGAAGAAAGAGAGAGTAGTGCAACCCTGAAAAAGAGAGGCGAAGGGGCTTGGTCAAGCTGGACAAGATACCCCTTCAAAGCATCAGAGAGATAGGCAAATCGGGTTTTTTTCAACTGGTCCCGGTCGTTTTCAAGCAATACTTTCTCGGAGGAGATCCTGGTATTGATCAGGCCAAGCTTCCGGTTCATCCTGATGAGGTTAATTCTGGCATTTTCAATTTTGACGTGCAGGTTCTCCTTGTCCATTTTCAGTTCAAGGATTCTATACCTTAAATCCTGTCCTTTGGTACGGAATCGGATTTCTTTTTTATGATTCAGGATCCACTCTCTCCTTAATCTTTTATACTCGATGCGATGCTGATCCAGCTCCTTCTGCAACGCCCTGATCGAATGACGGGTCTCTGATGCAAGGGATACATCAATACAAGGAGCAAGAAAAGAAGAAAGAAGGATCAGTGCAATACCCTGCGCCAGATTTTTCCCAACTGAAAAGACAGCCACCCAAGCCCCCCGCCCATAACCGGAAAAGAAAAGAAATAATAAGCCCAAGTTGAATGAATGCCCGCAGGACCTGCTGAAACGAATGGGTCCAGCGAGGGGCTATAAAGAGCCGGGTGAGCCAGAAAAAGAAGGATACAGGCTCCCAAGGCGGAAAAGAACCCCAGGCGCAACCCTTGTCCTGAGGATAATGCCGGAGCTGAAGGCGAATTTTTCCAAAAGGACTTCTCTTGATGTTCCATGGAATCCTCAACTTTTTCCCGGGCGGGAAAAAGAAAACTCCAAAAAAGAAGCAATAACAAGAGAAAAAGTCCAAAAAGCATCATTCCGGCCCGTTTAGCATGCACCATCAAGGCATCAAGGGAATCAAGCTTTTCAGCCCATGGCAAATTGTCCTCGACCAGGAGAACATGTTTGTTGCCCTCAAGAATTTTATGCACGGAAAGGATCTGTTCGGAAAGAGTGACTCTTTGCCCTGCCGCGTTTTTTCCCATCAGAAGATTCAGGAGGATCATTTTTTTTCCTGAATCAGAAAGGCGCGAACCTGAAGATGAGCGGGCAAACTGATTCACTTCATCAAGAGACAATGGCTTGATACTGGTCGTTATAAACGATAGCTGTCCATAGATTTTTTGATAGTCAGCATTTGTCGTGTTCTGGTCGAGAACAATGACCATATGCGTATTTTCCAGGGAAGAATGCCTGATCTTCTCCATCATCAGAAATGATGAGACTCCCCAAAGAAAAATTGAAAAAAAAAGGGAAAAGAAGATGATCGAAATAAATTGCCTGAGAAAAGAGTACGATCTAATCATCCCTGAAGATTCCCCTGAGCAAAGGTTTGAGAGCATTTGGCGCTATCTTGATTGTATCCGGAACGAGAGCTCAAAATACAATCTCCCAAAAGCAAATAGTTTTCGAGAAAAACAGGATAAGAGCGAGCGTCATTTTGGTGAGAGAAAAGTCCGGGAAAAGGTTTTGCGGTGCAAGGGGGTGAGACCATTTTTCCTCATTTGGTCCCTATGTTCAGGTGTGCCATAGCCTTTGTTCTTTGCAAAACAATAATCCGGATAGGAAAGATCGCAAGCAACCATCAGACGGTCACGTGTGACTTTTGCCATTATGGAAGCGGCAGCAATGGAGAGAACGCAGCGGTCACCGCCGATGACGGAAAGCTGTTCAAGACTTTCATAAGGAGTACCGGAGAGGAAACGGATCGGAATCGATTCGTTTCCGTCAACAAGCAGCAGGTCAGGGATCTCTTTTAAAGAAGCGAGGGCCCTCGTCATCGCCAAAAAAGTCGCTTCCCTGATATTGATCGCATCAATCTCTTCAACGGACGATTCACCAAAACCATAGCTGGGAGCCCATCTGGAAAGATACTTGAAAATACGCTCCCGAGCCGCAGGTGCCAGCATTTTTGAGTCAGTGATCCCAAGACCGCTGAAATCCTGGATCGAAGGAGTCAGAACCACGCATGAAACAACAACGGGACCGGCAATAGCTCCCCGACCGACCTCATCAACTGCTGCGATTCTGTAAAAGCCCTTCGCCTGAAGAGATTGCTCAAGGGAACCGTCCGGCAGTTTGTGCACGGTAAAACTAGGCTTTAGGTTCCCTGCGGGTCTCAACTTCCTTCAGTCTTGCCGCCTTACCTTTTTTGGTCCTCAGGAAGTAGAGCTTCGCCCTTCTGACTTTTCCGACTCTCACCCGCTCAATCTTAATGATCTGAGGAGAGTGCAGGGGAAAGATGCGCTCCACGCCAACACCGAAGGAAATCTTCCTGACAGTCATCATCGACCGGGTACCGCCGCCTCTCAGAGCGATAACGACTCCTTCAAAAACCTGAATTCGCTCTTTTTCACCCTCGACGATCTTGAGGTGAACACGAACTGTCTCCCCGATTCTTGCCTCCGGAGGATTTTCCTTCATATAGAGCTGTTCAACTTGATCAATGACATTCATTACCGTTAATCCTTTCTTGTTGTTCTTGAGGGGCAATAGCCATTTCTGATTTTTTTCTGGAAATGGCCCGGAGATCCGGGCGAACCCGATCTCTCTTTTCACGTGCTTTTTCAGAGCGATACTGCTGAATACGAAGATGATGTCCCGAAAGAAGAACTTCGGGAACCGCCATCCCCTCATAATCCGGGGGACGAGTATATTGTGGAAAATCAAACTCGTCAGCAGCAGAAAAGGTCTCTGTCAATACAGACTGGTGGTCTGACAAAACCCCCGGGATCAATCTTACCACAGCATCAATCATGGCAAGAGCCGGGATCTCTCCTCCGGTCAAAACATAATCACCAATCGACCACTCTTCGAATGGATGCGCCATCAATACGCGTTCATCGATCCCTTCATAGTGACCGCACAAAAACAGGACGGGACGCGGATCATTTGCCCATTCCCATGCCACAGACTGAGTAAAGACCGCTCCCTGTGGTGAAGGATAGACAAGCCTCACGCTACCTTCAGGCGATGGATCCATCCCCGCAAGGGATGCACAGGCCACCCTCGTTGCTCTGAAAATGGGATCAGGGCGCAGGATCATCCCCGAACCACCACCATAGGGATAGTCGTCCGTTGAGCGATAACGCCCCGTACCAAAGTCCCGCAGATTCCAGAGATGGTACCGAACCAGATTTTTTTCCTTGGCTCTCTTTAAAATACTGAAATCAAGCATTCCTGCAAGAGCGTCCGGGAAAAGCGTAATCAGGCCAAAGGATCTAAGATCTTCCACCGAACATGAACCTCCCTGGCTTTTCGGTCAACAATCGGGACCAGGGGCTCCACAAACGGAATCAACACCTCTGTCCCTTTTGAGTCTACCGACAGGATATCCTGACCAGGTCGCTCATAAAACCCCGAAACAACCCCGACTGCCTGTCCGGAGTCAACATCTATCACAGACATCCCCTCCAGATCGGATATGAGAAAAACATCTTCTTCGACCGGAACCCAGGGGGCTGCATTTCCCAAACATATCGACCACCCGGAACGCTCCTTGACAGACTCTGGAGAATCAATCCCCTCCAGTTTCAGGAGAAAGGAACCCTTCCCTTCCGTTTGTCTGCACTCAAGAAGCTTTCTCGGCTCAAGAACTCCTGTCGGAGACTTAAGAACGAATGTCGAACCAACATCGTTGTGAAAGCGGTCAGGATTGTCGCTCAGTGAATGAGCAAAAAAAAACCTTTCAGTCCCCAAGAACGCCCTACTTTTGCGACAACAAGTGTGGTATCCATTGATTCGAACTTGTTATCCAAGGATCACCTCCCGAAAAAACAGGCATTTTCCTGTTAAACTTTTGCCTTTCGGATAAGGCGAGCAACCGTATCTGTCGGCATTGCACCCTTTTGAAGCCATGACCCAAGCTTTTCGGTCTTGAATGTGACCTGGTCGTTATCCCTTGGGGAATAGGCTCCAACAATATCAAGGAAGCGACCATCCCTTGGGCATCGGGAATCAGCGACAACGATGCGATAAATGGGGCTCTTTTTTCTTCCAAGGCGGGAAAGACGGATTCTTACTGACAAAATAATCTCCTTAGCTTAAATTGAATATCCAAAAAGCCTCTCCTTTAACTAAAAGGGAAGCATCGAACGCAATGCTCTTTTACCATTTGGCTTAAGGGCTGTGCGCATCATTTTTCTCACCTGCTCAAACTGACGCAATACCTGATTGACGACCTGTACCGTTGTCCCCGAACCGGATGCTATCCGGCGTCTCCTGCTGCCATCAATAATCTCAGGAGAAATTCTTTCCTTTTTTGTCATGGAAAGAATGACGGCTTCAGTCCTCTTCATCTCTTTCTCGACAACACCCATGTCCAGCTTGTCCTTGACACTCGATGCACCCGGAATCATCGATAATATATCATTAACGGATCCCATTTTTCTCATCGTGCGAATCTGATCCAGAAAATCATCGAAGGTTATCTGGTTCTTGACAACCCGATTAACCATTTTCTCAGCTTCTTCCCTGGTCACTGCATGCTGAGCTTTTTCGATCAGAGTCTGGATATCCCCCATTCCGATAATTCGGGAGGCAACCCTGTCAGGATAAAAAGGTTCAAGCCGGTCTGTTTTTTCTCCGGTTCCAACAAACTTGATCGGTTTTCCAAGAACGCTTCTGATCGACAGGATGGCACCGGCCCGTGCATCGCCATCAAGCTTGGTGAAGATCACCCCATCAAGACCAATTTTCTGGTCAAAGGTCTGGGCAACATGAACTGACTCCTGTCCAGTCATGGCATCAAGGACCAAAAGCGATTCTTTTGGATTGTACAATGCCTTCAACTCCTGGAGCTCATTCATCAGTTCATCATCAATTGAAAGGCGACCGGCAGTATCAACAATCACCACCTCATGCATTCCTTCGATCCATCGACGCCTGACATCTGAGTACATGTCTTTCGGCTTTGTAACATTATCTTTCGGCAAAACGACAGGAACACCAACCTGCTCACCCAACACCCGCAACTGTTCAACAGCAGCCAGGCGCTGGAGATCAGATGCCACCATCAAGACACGCTTTCCTGACTGCCGGAAGTGATACGCAAGCTTTGCAACGGTTGTAGTCTTTCCTGACCCCTGCAGCCCCATCAGAAAAATGATCGTGGGAGGCTTTGATGAAAGCTGTATTGTTGCCTTGTTTTCGCCAAGGATCCTGACAACTTCTGAGTAAACCTCCTTCAAAACCGTCTCGACAGGGGTCAATGCTTTAGAAACCTCTGTACCAACAAGCTTCTGACGAAGTGTCTCAACGAACCTTGTCACAACATCAAGCGTCACATCAGCTTCGAGAAGAGCTGTACGGATCTCCTGAAGGGTCTCGCCAACCTGGGACTCCGTCAGAAGGCCCTTCCCGGTGATTTTCCTCAGTATCTGATCAAAACGCTGCGATAATCCTTCAAACATCAGATTGTTCTTTTTGTAAGATTTTTCATTCTGGCCTTCAGAACCTTTCCCTGACGAAAAACAAGACTGCGTCGGGAACCGACCTGAACAGAGGCACCAGTCCTCGGATTTCTTGCAGTTCGGGCCTTCCGGTGATGGACCTCAAAAACACCAAACCGTCTGAACTCCAGATTTTCAGCCTCGTTAAGACCTTTTTTCATGCCTTCAACAAAAAGAAGAATCAACCTTCTTGCTTCAGGAATGGAAATACCCGGCATCTCTTCTGCGATTCTTCGAATCAAATCGTCTCTCGTCATCGATCCTCCCAACTTGTATCAAAAATCACGAACACGAATGAGGAACTTCCTAAAAACCACGGCCGGGCATAATCGCCCAAAAACCTCCGGAACTGCCTGTTACACCGGTCAAGTAAGAAGAAACCTTCGAGGAAAACACAGAGTCCAAAAATGATTTTTTCGGAAATTCCTTTAGCTCAGGTGTTCCAGAAAGATGAGCCAGATGCTGTGCCTTGGCCACAGCATCCCTGTAGTCACCCAAGCCATCAACGAGATGCAGCCCCAACGCCATCTTTCCTGTAAAAACCCGACCATCCGCCAGGGGCTTCAACGTTTCGACCGGTATTTTCCTTCCCTTCGAGACATCGTTGATGAACTGGGCATGGATATTTGCAAGAAGTGTTTGCATATACGCCTGTTCAGCAGGAGTCATCGGTCGAAAAGGAGAACCGGCATCTTTCATTGCCCCAGCCTTCAGGACCTCGCTTTTGATCCCCAGCTTGTCCAGAAGGTCCTTGAACTCAGCAAGCTCCATGATTACACCAATCGAACCGGTCAGAGAGCCGGGACTGGCCATGATGTAATCCGTACCGGAGGCAATATAATAAGCACCAGATGCACCGAGAGTTCCGATAGACGAAATTACGGGCTTCCCCTTCGCCCGAATCTTGCCCACTTCCTCATAAATATCCTGAGAAGGAACGACCGCACCACCCGGACTGTTGATTCTCAGAATAATAGCCTTGATTGACGGATCACTATCGAGTGCCCGCAGCTGCCGGATTGTTTCAGCGGATGATACAATAACCCCCGAAACCCTGACAACTCCGATACGCGCACCACCAATCAGGGGAAGACTTTTCCCCATATAGGCGGCCATCTGAGCAAGCAGATAGACCGAGGCGGTCACAAGGACCAGAACAAAAACATATTTAAAGAATTTACCAAGTCTCATCATCATATTATATCCCGAATGGAAGAAAGGCCATTCAGAGGCAAGCCTTTCTGAAAAGATTACTGGCGATAATAGCACGATGACTTGTTAAACATGATTCCAACTGGGCGAGTTTTTATAATAGCGAACTAGCAACAAAGAATATATATCCCAGGACAAAAAAATTCGTGGCCAGCAAAAGCCAGCCACGAACGGTATCTTTTTTGAGCCTATTTATTCTTCCGAATCAGAGTCCTGCCCCTTGCGACCTTTTTTACGGGCTGACTTCATCGCATCTTCCATCGCGCTCACAGAAGGCGATGGAGCTGCTGTTACGGGAGCTGCCACAGGCTCTGCATGGTATCCACCTTCAGGCATCGGCTTTACCGACAAACCGATTTTCCTTTCCGCGGGATCGAGCTTGATAACTCTAACGGAAATTGTTGAACCGACCTGGTAGGACTGATCAAGACGCTGTCCCGACTCAATATCTACCTCACTGACATGAACAAGTCCTTCGACTCCCTCAGCCAGTTCGACAAAGAAGCCGAAATCCATCACCTTGGTGATAACACCATCGACAGACACGCCAACAGCAAACTTTTCCGGAATCTCGGCATCCCATGGATCCTGGGAGAGCTGTTTGAATCCAAGAGACAGTCTCTGGCGCTCTTTTTCAATCTTAAGAACAGCAACATCAACTTTCTGTCCTTTTTTGAACAGCTCAGAAGGATGTCGCACATGCTTGGTCCATGACATGTCCGAAATATGAATCAGGCCATCAATACCTTCATCAAGACCGACAAATGCACCAAAGTCAGTCAGGCTCTTGACCTTTCCGGAAACAACTGTCCCGACAGGATATCGCTCTTCAACGCTATCCCACGGATTCGGACCGAGCTGCTTCAACCCGAGAGAAATCTTGCGATTTTTCTCATCGATTTTCAGAACACGAGCCTCGACAACATCCCCGACATTCATAATCTTGCTGGGATGCTTCACCTCATGGTTCCAGCTCATTTCTGTCACATGCATCAAGCCTTCAACACCTGGCTCGATCTCAAGGAAGGCGCCGTAATCGGTAATGGAAACGACTTTGGCCGCAACCTTGGAAAACTCGGGATAGCGTGTTGCAACAAGCGTCCACGGATCAGCACTCAACTGTTTCAAGCCCAGAGAGACCCTGCCTGTATCACGATCATGCTTCAGAACAACCACGTTAAGCTTATCACCAACATTCATAAGGTCCTGAGGATTGCTGACGCGTCCCCATGACATATCGGTAATATGCAGAAGGCCATCAATACCACCAAGATCGATAAAGGCACCATAGTCGGTGATGTTCTTGACGATTCCTTCAAGAACTTCTCCCTCCTTAAGGGCATCCATCGTAACCTTCTTGCGACGATCGCGCCATTCTTCAAGAAGAACCCTGCGGGAGACGATGATATTTCCCCGCTTTTTGTTCATCTTTATAATGCGCACCTGAATCGTCTGACCAATCAGGCGATCCATGTCCCTGACAGGCCGGAGATCAATCTGGGAACCCGGAAGAAACGCCTTGAGACCAACATCGACGGTCATACCGCCCTTGATTCTGGCCACAACCTTACCTTCCATGACATCTCCACGATTGAAGCTTTCCTCAATCGCATCCCAGACCTTCATCCGGTCCGCTTTTTCCTTCGAAAGAACCAGATTCCCATGAAGATCTTCCCGTTCTTCAAGATAGACATGAATAATATCGTCCACCTTAAGTCCCTGGATCTCTTCATCAGAAAATTCTGACTTTGCGATGTGCCCTTCAGACTTGTAGCCGATATCGACCACGACTTCATTCGGGTAGATATCGATTACCCGACCCTCGACAACAGAACCTTCCTCAAGATTCCGAAGAGTCTCTGCGTAAAGGCTTTCCATCATCTCCGGAGTAAACTCCGACTCTTCAACACTAACCTGGTGATTCTGATCTAAACTCTGCTCTTTTGACATTCGAAATGGACCCCCCTGCTCGCCGCATTCTACGGCTTGGAATCTTTTAATCATATCTCAAAAAGAAGTGAAAATAAAGCCCTTTCAAGACACATTCAAAAAAAAGAAACAACGAGCTCTGCCATTGAAACCAAATCGAAACAAATGCAAATAATAACAATCACTAAAAAACAAGTCAGCAACAATCCATCATGATGAATGTACCCGAACCAGGACTATCTCTGATCGGCGGAACCCGGCGCTTCCAAAAGTAAAAATGGTCTTTTTGGCGCTGGCGATGAACTGTTGAGTCCGATCAATGAGGAGGAAGAATCTTTCTTCTCGGAGAGCAAGACAGGCACGAAATCGGTTGCCGCTCTCCATGTGGGCATGCTACCCTTGGCCACAGAAAGCTCAACAAATAGTTCAAAGTCTCAAGCCATCTGTTCTCTCAAGCTGAATACCGTTTTGATGACAAAGCATCGGCGAAAAGCCCTCGCCCCGAAACTTCCTTCTGAAAACGGCTTCGGCCAGACGTGTTCGCAATCGTTTTCCGGATCACATGACGACGTTCTCCCCGAAGACAGATTTCCGGCAATGGGATGCGGCCAAGAAAAAGAACAAACAACTCAAAGCAACTCCGGGAAAATAATGATAGCCAATATCTTTTATCAGGGAAGAGTTCCGATTCTTCTCCTTCTTTTTGCCGGATTATGGAAAATCAATACGCTATACCCTCACCCTGTCATCGCATTGCTTCTCGATCGTGCAGGCTCACTCACCGTCATGACACTGCACCTTTCCTACAGCATACTCATGTCACTTTACCTTGCAGGGCTCTGGCTGAGAGTCTCCGGAGCATCCATACTGGGCTCCGACATTGTCTGGAGATCGCTGCCAAAAGCCGCCACACTTGAATCAGGAGGCCTTTATGGAGCAATCAGGCATCCCATTCATGCAGGATCCATTCTCATCCTGATCTCACTCGCACCAATGAACTCCCCTGTCTCTGCGGTAATCATTCTTTTTCTTGCCATTCCATTTATTCTTTTTCTCGCACATTATGAAGACCAGTTCCTTTCAGGTCAGTTTCCGGAGTTTGACCGTTACAAGACCACCGTCCCCGGATTTATCCCCAGCAGACACAATCTGTGTCGCCTTCTCCACCCCTTTGACGAAAAGCAGAAGTCAAACATATCATCAGGAATTCGGAGCGAATTCCTGAATATCTCTTTTCTTGGCGGATTCTCCGGGTTCATTCTTGGAGGAAATACCCAATCTTTCTGGAAAGGCTTTGCTGCCGGCATCGCACTGACAGGCGTTTGCTATCTTTACTACAGAAAAACCCCATCTACGAGGAACCAGTGAACCCAATCATCACCCTGTCAACAGATTTTGGAACAAAAGACCCCTACACAGGCGCAATAAAAGGCGTCCTCCTCTCCTCTCTCCCCAATGCCACCATTATTGACCTGACGCACGAACTCGATATGTTCGAGCCATGCAACGCCCTTCCGTTTCTAAAAGACACCATCACATGGTTTCCGCCGGAAAGCTTTCACCTGGTCATCGTGGATCCAGGAGTTGGATCCGACAGGATGCCGATTCAAATCCATTCTCCATTCGGATGGATCTTTCTTCCTGACAATGGACTGCCCTCATTAATGAATGAGTGGTTCCCCAACCTGTCGTTCAGAAGAATCCCTTATCTTGAATTTCAACCTGCCGAAGAAAGATCTCCGACATTCCAGGGGAGAGATCTCTTTGCGAAGGCTCTCATCGAACAGGTTCTGGCAAAAAAGGGAACAGCTTGCGGCAAGATTCTGTCTCCAGAAATGCTGGCAAGGTCATCGGACCCCACTCCATCAGGAATGTGCCGGATCTGGAATGTTGATCACTTTGGAAATATTCTCCTTGGATATCACATCAGTGATCCACCGAAAGAGATCACTCTACCTGATGCACCAATTCCTGTACCCTATGTACGATTTTATCAGGATGTACCCGTTGGAGATGTGGGAATCCTTATCAATAGCTCGGGCTGGCTTGAAATCTTTCAACGGGAAGGATCCGCCCAAAAGAGATGGGGACTCAAGTCAGGAGACCGAATCAGGATCATCCTTGAAGGGGGTCAATACAGATCATTGTGACCCGATACCCAAGCTCAACGATTTGACAAAATCCAGCGCTGAACGATAGAATCGAATTCAATAATCAATCTCAATTAGCTCAAAAAAACTGATAAAAGATCTTCAGAATCGTTTTCCAATCGTTCTGATGGATGAACAGACCTTACTGGAGACATTTGATGGCCCGCTTTTATCGACTCCCCCTTCTCTTCTGTGTATCACTGTCCACATTCCTTTTCCAGCAACCGGCCTTTTCGGAAGACACAGTTCTCGTATCAGGACAAACGCTTCTTGAACGATCCGGAACAGTTACCATTCGCCACATTTCAGATACTGGGAACAAAAAAAGCCGTCCGGGAGAAATCAGGGGCAGGATCGATGAACATGGTCGATTCTCCTTGCAGGTACCCCGATCCATCTTCCCTGCCAGAATCATCCTGCCAATACAGTCTCCTTCCACCTGTCAAAACAAACCCTACAAGCCATTTCTGTCAGCCTTCCTCAAAAAACCGGTCCAAAATCTCCAGATAGGGGTTTTGTCTTCCCTCAAAGATCTCCACGCAACGGAACAGTACGCAGGAATACTCAGAACAGCCAAAAGCCGGGAGGAAGAAAACACCGAGGAAAAACTGATCGGACAGGCCATTTCAAAAATCTCCATCGGTGGCGTGACCTCAGGGCTGATCGCCTGGGCCATTGTGGAAGATCTCTCTGACGGGGAGGCCGACGGTTTGAATTGGGGAAAGAAGATTCCGCTCTGCAGCCAATGGTCTCCGGCAATCCTTGCAACATCCTATCTTTCGAGGGGATTGCTTGAAACGACAGATGCTCCAAACTCCAACAAGGCTCGCACACTGGCACAAAAAATCATCAGGGAGTTCTCCCATTACGCCCCTCCGCTCGGAAACCAGAGAATATCAGGACAACCTCTTTCGGTCCCAAGAGATTCAGGGGCGCTTGTGACCCTGTCAGATGGTCGGGTCGTTTCTATTGGTGGAGAGGCCGCTCCGGGGATCGTCGGAACCGTTGAGGTCTTCAGTCCCTTCACCAACCGGTGGGAGAAAACCATCCCGGATTACCCGCTGCCGGTTTCCTATACCGCTGCAGCCCCACTCCCCGGGAACAGGATCTTCCTCTCTGGTGGATTCAACAGCACGGGCATCCTCAAGGAAGCCTTTATTTACTCACCAAAAACAGGACAATGGAACAGGATTGCGCCTGATCCCGTTCCAAGAATGGGCGCGGTTGCCGTTTCATTGCCCAATGGAAATGTTCTGGTCATTGGAGGGCAATCCGACTCAGGATTTCTTGCTTTAACAGAAGAGTATTCGATACGGACAGGGAAATGGAAAACACTCCCTTCAGCACCCGAAAGCAGAATGGGCGGCACTGGTGTTCTCCTGAGCAATGGGCAGGTTCTTTTTATGGGAGGATTCGAAGGGCAGAATGGGATTTCCGGAACAGGGAACATCTATGACCCAATATCCCGGGTCTGGGGAAAGAAGATCCAGCCATCCCCGACACCCAGACTCTATGCGACAGCCATTCTCCTTCCAGACGGGAAGGTCCTTATGGCCGACGGGTTCAACAGAAACGGAGTTCTCGACAAACTCGACATCTATGATCCCGGAAGCAACAGCTGGAACAGCAGGCTCCGTCCCGACATTACAAAAAGAAAAGAGCTCGGCGCGGCACTTCTCCCTGACGGAAGAGTCATGCTTGTCGGAGGAGAGGACGCTGGAGGAAACTCGATCGGGTCCGTCACTTTTTTAAAGTAGATCCCGCGTATTTATTAAGGGCCGCCAATATATCCCGCCAGCAGGGGGGAATGATCCGGCCGGATGGAAGGGTTTTGATCAAACCCTTCCGATCTCGCCTCAAATGGCAACTGGAACAACAGCTCCCTTGAGACGTCACCCCATCTCGGAGTGGGCAGATGCTTTCGGACTCCCTCCAGAAAAACCTCCGTAAACAGACCATGTCGACTGGCAGGATCAACGTGGCTTTCCTGGTGCCTTTCCGAGGCATCCATCTCAAGAAGATCCGCTGGTTCCGGCGACTGATCGCGAACCGCTATCAATGGCCGAGTCCCCTTCGGGAAGAAAAATCTCTTTCCGCCTGCAAAACAGGCATCAATTATCAAATACTTCTTCTTTGACGCAGATTGGCTGATCCAGCCTTTCAGCGTTTTCAACGGGATCGCACCCGCCCCCGACGGAAGAATATCCGAAGGGGCAAGACCGGGAGTTCCCGATGGAGACAGGGTTCCATGGCCCGAAAAATAAATCAGAAACCGTCGAAGCGGATACCCCTTCCAGACGAGGATTCTGTTTTTGATTGAAAAGTAGCTGGCATGCTCATTTTCCAGTAAAACCGTCGACCAACCCATCTTTTTCAGAAGACCCGCAACGGATTCTGCGTCATTATCAGCAAACTCTGCTGATGGCACTCCGTTGATAAGATAACGGTCGACACCAATGACAACAGCAACCCAGTCCTTGTGACGCTTGACTGCATGATTCCCGTCAAGCCTGCGAATCCAGCTTTCCACAGGCCTTGAACCTCGAGGGAAGCTACCCGGCGTGCCAGATTTTGTGTCATAGGAATCAGAGCCCCCCGACCGCAAGAAATCGATATTTTTCCGAGCCTCGGAAAGCCCATGGTCCGCCGCCTTTTGAAACCAGAATCGTGCCTTTTCCCGATCGACAGCAGTACCATCGCCCCGCATATAGACAAGACCCAGATTATTCATCGCATCGGGATCCCCGTCCTTTGCCGCGCGGAGAAAGTAACGGACGGCACGCTTTTTATCCCCGGGACCACCTATTTCCTCCATGAGGAGCGCCAGGTTGTTGTATCCAGCAGGGTTATTCAGACGAGCTGAACGGGTAAACCAATAAATCGCCCGCCGATCACGTTCATTGACGCCAAGGCCATGGCTGTACATGATGCCCAGATTATTCATTGCTTCACTGTTCCCCTTGGAGGCAGCCTTTTTATACCAGGAAACGGCCTCTTTCGGATCAACAGCCGTTCCCAGCCCATACTCACTCAAATAGCCCTGAATGAATTCGGACTCGGGATCTCCTTTCATGGCATTTTTTCTGGATAACAGGAACAGTGTCTTATATTTTTTATGAAGAAGCAGCGACTGAACTTCAGAGTGAGTCAGACCGTTCGGAAGAGTGGTGCACCCCGATAGAAGCAGAATGAACAGAAAACAACGGAGAAGTCTTCTTGGCGACGGGATGGGAACGCTCGCTTCAGACACAGAAAAAAAACGCCTCAAAAAAAGATGTCCGGCTAAGGCAGGAAAAAGCATTTATCCTCCCTGGCTCACGACAGAAAGCTTGTCTGATCGACAGGCTATCGGTCTTTCTTTAGCTGTGATGGAAAGTTGTCATAATAGTATTCAGGAGGAACACTTCTCAGGAGATCTGGCAGGTCCATCACCTCACAAGGCATCCATGGCCCTTCCAGACCGTTTGAAGAAAACCAGTGGCCCTTGTAGGACTGAAAATACTGACCATCGGAAAAATACAGGGGACGGTCAGAGTTCAGAAAAAGGTACAGATTGGTTGTAGGGATCAGTGTGGGAACGGGGTCCCCGTCAAAACGGAGAGTGGTTGGAGTAACCTTTGAGACGGAAATGGGAGCAGGGCCCTCTGTTGAGCAACCAAGAACAAGAAAAAACGTCAAGACAGAAAGAGCGGCAGAAAAAGGAATCCCTGAAAGCATTCCAGAGGATTTTCGCTTGACTCCGAATACAAAACGCCATAGAATTCTCACCATGTCTACCCCTAGGAAACCCCTCAAAAACAGTGCTCTGATGATTGTTGGTCTTGTCATACTCCTGATCTTCGGCCTCTATCTTGGCTCAATGGAGTTGCCTCACTTTACCGCCATGGGACCTTAACCCACCCTCAGCCTCGTCCTGCGTTTTTTCAGAAACCTTTTTGCACACCCCGCAAATCCCTTCGATCTCAATCCGGTGATATCCCTCCGAATACCCTTCTTTTCTCATGATCTCATGAATACCCTCTTCAAACGGGCAAAAATTGATATCCCGAATCTCACCACAGACACGACAGATTAAATGATGGTGATGTCCGACAGAGCCGACAAGATAGACATCATCCCCCGACTCCCTATGAATTTTTTCAAGGATACCCATTTCAAGGAAAAGATCAATTGCACGGAAAATCGTTGCACGCCCCAAAGCAGGATCCGTTTTCATCAGGCGTTTTTCCAGATCCATCGGAGAGAAGGTCAGAGGAAACGAGAGGAGAGATTTCAGGATGATATTTCTCTGCTCCGTCAGACGACAACCTTTTTCTGCCAGGAGTGCCGTCATATCCTCATAAGAAAAACGCTTTGACCTTCCATCGGACGCCATGAACTTCCTTTCTGAAATATTCAGTCTCTATTTTGACAATCTGACAAAAGAAAACGCTTTCAGCGGGTTTTGCGGATAAAGGACTTTCTCGATGAAATCTCCGAGGAAGTTGAACTCATTGACCACTCCCGGATAGGCATCAACAGTCACAATCAAAAGAGGATCCGTACACCCGTTCAGATAGTTGCCCATTCCGAAACCTTTTGCAGAATCAACAGGCACCGGTGAAAGCACATGCAGAAACTTGTCGACGTCCTGATGGAAGAAATACCGTCTGGTAATATGTCCTTCCCAGTCGACCCACTTGAACTCCACCGCCTGAATATAGCCATTGCTCCTGCCGATGAAACGGATCACGACAGACTTGTACTGGTCCGGCACCTTCACGACACGGTTATGTTCGCAGTGAATAACAAAGGGATGGGATGGATCGAGAACAATCGTATAAGGAAATTCGTAAGGGATCACCTTCGGATTGAAAAAGCGATTGATGACCCTGACGATAACCCCGTTCGGTGCTGCATCCGGAGTTAACCCGAGGGAGGTCAGGGTTGTCGTCTTTTTCACAGTCTGGCACCCAGATAGAAGAACTGCTCCAGCCAAAACAACAACAGAAAAAAAACTCCATTTAAGATTTCCCAGACGAAATCGCATCCAAATCTCCTTCATCAAGCAATCGAAATTATTTTACGGCTTCAGTTCATCTTTTGAGAAAAAATTCCAGCGGGCAAAACAATCATATGCAACCGGAACGACAAACAACGTCAGCAACATGGAAGACAGAAGCCCCCCCATGACAACAAGGGCCATGGGGGCTCGAAGCGGCCCCCCAGAGCCAAAACCAAGGGCCATGGGGGACATTCCTGCAACCATTGCGACAGTTGTCATCAATACGGGTCTCAACCTTACGGGACATGCCGACAAAAGAGCATCCCTTCTGGAATAGCCTCTTTTTCTCAATGTATTTGTATAGTCCACCATCAGTATTGCATTTTTTGCCACAAGTCCAAAGAGGATGATCAGTCCCATCGCGCTCATGATGTTCAGTGAATTGCCTGTCAGGTAAAGAGCCAGTGCCGCACCGGACAGGGAAACAGGAATGGACAGGGTAATAATGAATGGCTGGATGAAACTTTCGAACTGGGAAGAAAGGACCATGAAAACAGCCACAATTGCGAGGCCGATGGCCATCATGAAAGATCCGATCGCATTGTTCATGACATCGCCTGAACCACCGAACCGAAGGTGGTAGTCTCCTGAAAGATGGGCTTTTTTCCATTGATTGATCTTGTCGAGAGCTGTCTTGAGAGGAAAATTGCCAGCAAGGTTGGACTCAAGCGTAACCGATGGCATCCGGTCATCTCTGACACGCCTTTTGAACTGGACTTCGGACTCCACCTTTGCAACATCCCCCAGGAAGATGACCCTTCCGGTGGAAGTCATGACCGGCAGAGAGGCAAGGTCCGAAGGAGAAGACAGATCAGGAGGGCTCATTGAAAGATGGACCGGGATGGACTGGCCATGGACCCTGGCCCAGCCGGTATCAACTCCGGAAAGATAGAGGTGAAGCGTCCCGCCCAATTCTCTCGCACCAATCCCTGGCGGAAGATTTTTTTGGGGAACAACGGCCAGAAGTTTTTGCCTCTCCCCTTCACGGATCGTGATATCGACAAAACCGTCCGTTTTGGCAAGGTACCGGTGGAGACTTACGCCAAGATCATCAAGCGTCTTCCGGTCCGGGCCCTGGAGAATGATCTGGATCGGAACATCCGTGCCGCTTCCTCCAAGAGGTGAGAGATGATCGATGGAAAAAGAAATTCCCGGATAGGACAAAAGCAGTCTTCTTAAATCAGCGATCGAGGTCTCCTCTGATGTTTTGCGCGTGGACAAGGGCTTCATGAGAACGTAGAAGTACCCTCTGTTCGTGGAACCTCCATAGGAATTGCCGATCTGGTAGAAAACCGACTCGATGCCTTTTTGCTGACGTATTTTTGAGGCAACATCCTCAAAGGTTTTTTTTGAAAATGCGATGGAGGATGATTCTCCGGCGGTCATCCGGACAACATAGGCACCATCATCTGTCCTGGGAACGAGATCTGCTCCCAGGAGATAAAAGATCACGGCAGCGACTGCGATCGAGGCTCCCCCCACTCCGGCAACAGTCCACGGATGATCAAGAGCCTTTGCCAAAAAAGAGCGGTACACGGAAAGAAGGGAGTCCATTTTTTTATCGAGGGATCTCGATGAAATCTGTTTAAGCCCGGCTCCGGGGGCAATCTTCATCAGGACAGGGATCAGGGAAAGGGAAACCAGCATCGAAACAAGAACCGCAAAAGAAACGGTCAAACCAAATTCAAAGAAAAACTTTCCGATGATGCCATGCATAAAGGCAACCGGGGCAAAAACAGAGACAATCGAAAAGGTGGTTGCCATAACCGCCATCCCGATCTCTCCGACCCCATCGGAAACGGCCAGGTCAAAAGGCTTTCCCATCTTCAGGTGACGATGGATATTCTCGAGCACAACGATTGCATCATCCACAAGAATCCCGACAACCAGGGACAAACCAAGCATTGTCATGTTATTGAGGGAAAAGTGGCTAAGCTTCATCATCAGAAATGTTGCAATAACAGATGAAGGGATCGAGACCGATGCAATCAGCGTTGTCTTGAAGCTGCCCAGAAAAATCCAGATGACAATAACCGTCAAGCTGCCACCAAAAAGGAGTGTTTCGAGAAGCTCCCGGTTGTTTTTCCGAACCATCTCCGATCGGTCCATGCGAATAACAGGGTGCAATTCGATCGATTGCCCTTTGGTGCCGGAAACTGAAAAAACCGTTCTTGTTTCATGAATAATCTTCTGTATCTGCTCCGAAAGGAAGAGCCCGTCCGCACCCTTTTTCTTGAAAACCCTTATTCCGATAGCACGTGCGCCATCTATCCTGAAGACCTCAGTCTCCCTGATTGGTCCAACAGAAATCGTCGCAATGTCTGCCAGGGGAACGGTTCCGCCATTGCCTTTCGGAACAGGCAAAGCAGAAAGAGATGGGATCGTCGACTCCGAGTCGAGCGTCTCAACCATTATTTCTTCCTTGCCGGAGGTCATTGTCCCGGCAGGAATGGAAAGCCCGACCTTTTTCAGGGATTCAAGAACAGAGGTGACAGGGATCAGGTATTTTCTCAGATCCTTTCTGTGCATCCTGACATGAACAACTTCCCGTGGCGGAAAAATCGGCTTGACATCCCCTACTCCCGAAAGTTTTCTGATGGGGGAGACCAGATTTGCCATCGCCCAGTCCGAGACCACGCGCGTATCCATTGAATCGGGAATAGGGAGAATGACCCATAAAAGAGGCAATGAAGTTGGGTTTACAACAGATATGATCGGTGGTGGCGTACCTGAAGGCAGACTGGGAGCAACCCCCTCGACCTTTTCCTGAAGCCTGGGATAGATGAGCCTCGGATCGGTATGCTCAGAAAAAATGGCCGTCAGGGAAACCACACCGGGAACACTGACCACATGAAGATGCTTGAGCCCGGGAAGGCTCGAGAGGGCTTCCTCGACCGGCGGAACCACCGTTTTTTCAAGAACCTTGGATGAAACACCCGGAACAAGATAGGTCACGGAAAGAATTGGAAAGGAGACCCTGGGAAAAAGATTTCTTCCAAGGGAGAGGTAGGAGAACACTCCCGAGGCAATCAGTGCGATAAAGATAATGAGGGTTGTAACAGGTCTTTTGATCGCAAACGTTGAAAGAAACATTGGCCTCCAGTGCCGTTTCGAAATCATCCCGAAGAAGGCGGGCGGAAGATGCGAAAGGAAAGGGCAGCTTCATTATATGTTTTCCCTATGCCGGTTCCACGGAAAGGGGTTTGTCATCAAAAACAGTCACATCAGGACAGATAAGCGCAGCCTCCCGATAGAGGTTCCCACTGACAGGACAGGATTTGATCTGACTGTTCTGGTGGCCTACTATAGCAGAGAAGGCGAAGATCAGAAAGATTGAGTCCGTCCAAAAGGGATGGGGCTCTCCGGAAAAGCTCCTGCCGGCGTGAGGATGACTGGTTGGGAGTGGCAAGTCTGATGTTCAAACAGCAAAAGGATGGATCCTGATGAAAAAAGTAAGTTTCCTGTTTGTTTTTTTCCTCTTGATCGGAGGGTGCAACTGGTTTCTTTCCTTTCCCAAGGAGGGAACAATGGCCCCCATCAGCCACAATCCCGTACTCAGGATCGGTGAGAGGTACACGGATCTTTGCACGATGAACGTTCCGGATCACCTGCACCGGGAAAGCGTAAGCCATGCTCTTTTCCACCATCGTCCGTTTCTGATTTTCTTCGGAGCTCCTGTACACTGCACGCCATGTGTCCATGAAGCCCGGCTCATAGGCGGTTTAATGGACCTTTACCGAAGCCGGATGGCCTTCATCCACATTGACGACTATGAAGACTCGGAGCAGCAGACAGTCCATGACTGGCGCGTCCACGGCGAGCCATGGGTTGCGATCATCAATCAAAAAGGCGTGATTGCAAAAGTTATTCCAGGAGATGCCAGTTACGGATCCCTGAATAAAATCATCCAGCATACCATCAGGTGACACCTCTCCTTCAGGAGAGAGATTCATTCCTGAAGCGCACCCACCACTACGACGGGCTCTCGTGTTTCGTGGTGGGTGCTGGCATCCTGAGTATTTCCGTCCTCACCCAATCGATTGCCTCCTTACGGGAAGTAATCCTCCCTTCCCTGGCTTTCTCACCCAGAGACCGGAGAATCTCTCCCACCCGCCTGCCCGGGGGAATCCCCAGCTGGATCAAGTCGGCCCCTCTCAGAAAGGGCGTCACCGCCTCCTTTCCGGAAAACAGGGACAGTGATGAGAGAAAGTTCATCCGATCATCGATCCGACCGGGGGAATCGACAAGATCATGGCGTGATCCTGCATCGAGAAGGTATCGATAAAGATGTCGCAGGAGGTTTTTCGGATTTCCCCATCCCGGGGAGTCTTCGATCGGATTCAGGATGATTTCCCTTATAACCGATCCAAATTTTCCAACAAGCCCCAATATGTTCATCGCACGATCAATCTCTTCCGAGCGCAGTTTCTGCAACATAACCAGATAGAAGAAGATCTCCCCCGGACACCACTCCCTGACGAAATTCCAGCTTGATGCAACAGGTGCAAATGGTTCACCGTCAGAAAAAGCCCTGACCACCGAAACAGTCTCGCAGAGAGAAGCCTCAAGAGACTCGCTCCAGACAGATCCCGGAAGGAGGGAGTCCATCAACCCCGACAGATAGATGCGCCTTAGCACATCGACAGGATCCTTCTCAAGAAAACCCCGGAGAAATTCTTTGCGGATGCGCGCACCGGAGAGGAAAAGGATGTTTTTTTCTGAGACAGCTTCATCAAGAAGAGCCTGCGTTTTGGTCTCCCAGGCAAAAGAAAGTCGGGAAAGAAGCCGAATCCCCCGAAAAATCCTGGTTGGGTCATCCTGAAAAGAGCGTGCGTGAAGAACACGCAGAAGCCCCGAGCTGATATCGAATCTCCCCCCGAACGGATCAATCAGGCTCCCATGAAGACACCCTGCACCGTCAAGCGGCCATGCCATGGCATTGATGGAGAAGTCCCGTCGCCCCAGATCTTTTAAACAGGAAGCTGGTGCAACGATGGGGAGCGATCCGGGATGTTGATAAAATTCGCTTCTTGCCATGGCAATGTCCCAATGCACAGGGCGATCGCCTGATTTCATCCAGAACCTTGCTGTCTTGAATCTTGTCTCGAAAACAGGATCGACATGGCATCGGGCCCTGATCAAGCCACTCCATCCCGACACATCCCCTTCAAGACAGAGGTCAATGTCACGAAGATCGGGAGGACCATATCCAAGACAAACGATATCCCGCACGACACCTCCAACCAAAAAGGCCTTTCCTTCTGGAGGAGCTGGGATCACCTGGAAGATCAGACGGGAAACAGCGGACAGATTTCTGGCAATAAAGTCTTCCCTTGCATCCCGGAGCCGGTCCATTCTTTTCTCCACAAAAGGTGCCCTGTTTTCTGATAATAATGGAAAGCACGCAACAAAATACCAGTCTTTGTGACGGCTCACCACGGCTAAAGCATTGGGGTTCCTGGCTCCCTCCCCCGAGACCCCAAGGCTTTAAGGTTCCGATCCTCTACCTTCCCAATATGGTATCATCCAGGACCGCCTCGATGCTGTAAAACCTGTAGGCAACGCCAAAAATCGAGCAAACGCCAAGGGCTTCGAAATCCAACCATGCCTCAAGGCAGAGTCGACAGGGCCTGGATCAAGCGCTCCCCCAAAAAGATTTCCCCAAAAACCTCCTTACCAGCACAGGAAAAGAATCTCCCGGAAAAATTGAGGATGGAGCAAGGCGGTCATATTTGATAGAATCGCCGGACACACTGTTCATTTTCATCGAAACGCCTTTGTCGGAATATCGGGCTGGGAGAGAGACCAAAAAATGATCCAGGAAGCATCCGGAAAGAATCAGGACGTAATGAGACAAACCAATATTTTGGTTCATCATGTCGGTGAAATGATCGAGAGGGGTGACCTGGATGGTGCTCGCCTCCTGATCGACGAAGCGCTTCTGAAAAATCCGGAATCATCCAGGCTCAAGGCTGAAAAAGGCAAAATACTCGAACTCTCCGGATGCAGCAGCGAGGCAGAAGATCTTTACTGGAGCTCCTTTGAACCGGCTCATTCCACCTGTCCCGAGTCCTTTCTTTACCTTGCCTCTCTCAAGATGAACGCCGGTGACATTCCAAAATCTCACTGGATTCTGGAGAAAGGTCTCGAGCTCTTTCCCTCCAACTATTCGATCCTCCTCGAAGCAGCCATTGTCTCTGCCCTTTTGGGAAAGTGGTGGCTTGCACTCGACCGGCTTAACGCTCTTGTCGATCAAGACTCCCCTCCTGTTGAAGCGATCATGGCCTGGGGATCTCTCGTCACAAGGCTTGGCCTCGTTGAGCATTACCCGGAGCTCATCTCCCGATACCGATCCATCGCCGACCGGAACCCCTCTGATATCGACAGCCGGATTCTCTACGTCCGGGCTTTGGAGACTGCCGACCAGAAAAGAAAAGCGTTAAAAGAGATTCGCGCACTCGAAAAGATCTTTCATAAATCTCCGGTTCTCCTCCGCGAGATGGGGCGCGTGCTGATGAACAACAATGAATATGCCCAGGCAATTGATTCATTCAGGCGCGTTCTCGATCTTGAAGGGGATTCAGCCTCTCTGCGCCATACAATGGCCATGGCTCACAAGCTCAACGGCAAGCCACTGGCGGCACTTGAGTCCATCGGAAGGGCCGTAGAGCTTGATCCGGAAGACCCAGACCACTCCCTCCTCATGGGACAGATCATTCTCGACATGGGCGAACTCGACCGCGCAAGCAGCATCATTCACCAGCACCAGCATGCACCGTCCTATCGTAACCTTGGCGATCTTTATCTCCAGAAAAAAAGATGGGAACAGGCCATTGAAGCCTATACCCGGGGATTCGAGCTTAGACCGACACCTGAAACAGGAGAGGAAATCCTTCGGCTGATCGAAAAAAAGGGAGGAGATCCATTTGTTTTCATGGAAGTTCTCGCATGGATGGATCTTTTTTTTCCCAAAAGGGTCCCGTCCAGGTACCGGTCAGAACAATTTCTCAATTCGCTTCTCAAAAAGAGCGGATCTTCCGGTGACGATGCAGAGTCCATCGCCATCAAGGCATTGGCGACCTACTTTCGGGGAAAAACATCCGAAGCCATCCCCCTGCTGGAAAAGGTCGTCACCATTGATCCCTTGAGCGAGGTGCTCTTCTGGATCCTGTCGCTCTGCTATGAAATGAATGGAAATATTCCACAGGCCATCGAGTCGGCAAACAAGGTCTATCACCATTCAAGGGAGCCGGTCACCCTGTTTTATACCCTTGGAAGGCTTCACAAGAAGAAAGGGGCCCCTCTCTCAGAGATTCTGGCCCTAAGAGAACGATTTATCACCCATCACGGCCCCAAAGCGGGATTTTTCAGAGTCATGACGGAGTTCTACCTTGGACAGGATCAATGGCAGGAAGGAATTGAGTGCCTGAAAGAAGGCATGGAACGGTCCCAGGAAAACATCTCTCTCTTTCCTGACTACCAGAGGCTTCTTCAGGAAAAAATCCAGCATCGATGAAGGAGCGATTGATCACAGCTCCATAGAACACCCGAAAACGGGAACCGCAGCATTTGTCCAAGACCTCCCGGCCTTGAGACTGCGCCCCGTCGGCAGATTCCGATCCGGCCAATGCACTTCTCTCCCCCATCTCACCCCACAACGCCTATCCTGCCCGTTTGGACAGTATTTTTCGCACTTTCGCCCATGCTAGCATTTCACCCTGACAGGGAACAGGAAGCGGTTGTCCTGTCAGCTCATGTCAGTTGAATCCCGTCTTGGAGAAAGGAGGGACAAACGAGGAGGGGCAAACTTCAAATCTGACCCTGAGGGAAAAGGAGGTCCTCAAGCGGATGATTGAAGGCAAAAGCAATTGGGAAATCGCCGGGACTCTGGGAATTTCCGAGCGCACCGTCAAGTTCCACCTAGGCAATATCTATTCAAAGCTCGGGGTAAACACGCGCGTCAAGGCCGCAACATTAACAATGGAATTATCAAAAAATGCCCCGGACGGAACCGGTCAACCTGGAGGGTAATGGAGCGACCGCCTCCTGCCGGCAACCTCCCGAAAACAGGCGACAAAACAAAAGGACAAGCCAGCACCGGGCTCCCTGTCAAAACGTTTCCCGGATACTCCGGGTATTACCAGCATTCAAGGCAGAATGCCCCTCTCGGGTGATGTTCTTTGCCAAGAGGGGGATGAATGCTTGCTCCTTTATTTTTAAAGAAATAGATTATTCTGTAAGCATGCTAAGAGCCTATCGGTACCGGCTGGAGCCGGATGAAAAACGGGTCGGGTTTCTTTCCAGACAGTTCGGATATTGCCGCTTCGTCGACAACTGGGCCTTCGATCTCAAGACGAAAGCGTGGCAAAAGGAACAGGAGGGGCTTTCCATCGTTTAGCGGCGGGAAGATGTCAATTTAACAGACCTGCAGTCTTTAAAAGTGCGCCTTCCCTCAACCCTGAGTCTGAAACGATCAAGCCCGCGAGATTCAGTTGCTCCATCAGAACATCAAGGATGATTCCACCTGCGAGAATAAGATCTTCCCTGCCTTTTTCTATTCCAGGCAGCTTCAGCCTTTCGGCAAGGGAGAGGCGTGAGAGACGGGAGACAAGTTCGCACACACGGGCTCTCTGAAGACCGTGGCCATGAATTTTACGGGGATCATACAAACGCATCCCCATGGAAAAAGCCATCAGCGTTGTGACCGTTCCGGCGGTACCGACACAGGTCACACTTGATGTCAGAAATGGAAGAAGTTTTGAGATCACCCCGTCAAAGGCTTTTCTAACTTCTGCCCTGGCATTGGCCAGCTCCTGCTCTTGTGGCGGATCAGAACGGATCATCCGCTCGGAGAGGGTTACAACACCAACCTCCACGGAATAAGCCCTGAGACTTTCAGTAAGAGTCTCCCCATAAATGAGTTCCGTCGAACCTCCTCCAATATCGATGACCAGATAGGGTGGGGTCAGATCGAAGAGATTTCCCAATGCGCCGTGGTAAGTCCAGACAGCTTCTGTTTCACCTCCGATCACTTCGAGAGGAATCCCCGTCGCATCAAGCACCCTTTTCAAGACATCGGCCTGATTTCTGGCCTGCCGAACGGCTGATGTCCCGATCAGACGAATGATGTCGGGACGGAAAGAGGCTGCCGTCGTCACAAACTTGCCGATCAGATCAACGGTTCGCGCAAGGGGAGCCTCCCCGATAACACCTGTTTCATGAAGCCCCTCCCCAAGTCGGGTAATTTTTCCATCCGTAAGGATCACACTGGAAATGCGTTGACTGGAAACATCTGCAACAATCATTCTTACTGAATTGGTTCCGACATCAACCAGACAGACACGACGAACGGGTGCGCTCACTCCTTTGCCCCTCCTGATTGATTTCCGACAGCTGAAGAAACTTCCTCCAAGGATTTTTTAGTCTTGCTCAAATCGCTTCTCCCTCCAATCCTGAGCAGCCGGCTTCGCTCTTCCATAAATCGTAAAACGCGCCCCCTCAGGAGATCCCACTCAACCATCTCTCCCTCATCAAGAAACGCAAGATCTTTTCGCTGATGGACAAAGTCACCGAGTTCATGAATTGCCGCATCGAGACTCTTTTCATTTTGTCTGATGGCAATTGCTGTACGAAGAATTTCCGGAAAATGGAAAATCTGAAACAACCCGATCTGGCTCCATCGTCTGGAAAGCCCCAATCCCCGCAGAAAGTCTTCCTTTCTGGAAGAGGTCGGGGAACCCATTCTCACCGAATTCCGATCCATTCCTCAACTCCTGTATAACGCGATCGAATAAAGTCTGTAACCGTTGTCCATTCCCAAACCCACCGCTGATGATCCATTGCCTGACGCTCACTCGCTGAAAAAAATTCATTGACATCAAGACGAACGGATTTCAGCACATCAAAATCTCTCAGAAGATCTGCACAGATAAAAGCCGGTGCTCCGGACTGGCGAGTGCCCAGGAATTCTCCCGGGCCTCTCGATCGAAGATCCTCTTCTGCCACAAAAAAACCATCGTCCGATTCTTCAAGAATCCGAAGTCTGGCAATGGCCTCCTCACTGGCAGACTCTCCAGGCAAAAGATAAAAGAAGCCGGGCACCGCCCCACGGCCAACCCTCCCCCGAAGCTGGTGCAACTGTGCAAGACCAAAACGCTCCGGACTTTCAACAACCATCACCGCAGCATTCGGAATATCGACACCCACCTCGATAACCGTTGTGGAAACCAGCATGAGGATATCTCCCGAGCGAAAGCGGGCCATGATTTCCTCTCGGCGCTCGGCAGGGGTCCGCCCCGTGAGGAGAGCCACCTCGACAGAGGAAAAGTGGGACGACAGAAATTCCCAGCGTGTGGTTGCATCCTTTGCATCGATCGCCTCGGATTCCTCGATCAGGGGACACACAACAAACACCTGCTCTCTCCTCTCAAGAAAGGGACGGACGGTTCCGTCCCAGAAGTCGATGGTCGGAGAGGCGATCGACGTCTTGACAGCAAGTCTTCCCGGTGGCTTTTCGTCGAGAACCGAGAGGTCCATATCACCGTAATAAGACAGGGCAAGAGATCGGGGAATCGGTGTTGCCGTCATCAAAAGGGTATCCGGCTGTGCTCCTTTCCCGGCTAAAGTCCGCCTTTGATCCACACCAAAACGATGTTGCTCATCAATGACCACCAGACCGAGACAAGAGAAGTTGAGGCTATCCTGTATCAGTGCCTGAGTCCCGATGATCATGGAGATTTCCCCGGAATGGACACATGAAACGATTCTTTTGCGATCACTCCCCTTGACACTATTGGTTAAAAGAGCGGGAGTCAAACCCATGGGGGAAAAAAATCGGGTCAATGTCTTTTCATGTTGCTTTGCCAGAATTTCGGTCGGGGCCATCAATGCACACTGAAAACCTGACTTGACCGCCAGGTAGAGAGCCCAGGCTGCAATAGCCGTCTTTCCGGAACCAACGTCACCCAGAAGAAGACGATTCATCGGATAATCTTTCTCGAGGTCACACGTAACTTCTGCCATGACCCGTTTCTGGGCATTGGTCAATTCAAAAGGCAAGAGGGAGGAAAAAACAGAGAAATCTTCCGGAGAGATCTGGTACCGACCGGATCTGCCCTGCGTTTGAATATCGGCTCTCTTCTGAAACATCAAAAATTCCAGTAAAAAAAATTCTTCATAGATGAGACGTTTTCTTGGCAGGTAAGAGGGCTCGAGAAAGGACTCGACCGAACCACCAGCAGGAATCTCTCCCGGAAAATGAAGGCCTACAATCATTTTGATCCAGGAATTAAATCCATACTTTTGCCGAATGCTTTCCGGCAAAGGGTCAAAGTCACTTCCCCACAACGAGAGAAGTGTTTCCCCAAGGAGTTTCCGAAAGAAAGAGGAGGTCAAACCCAAGGACTCCCGATAAACGGGCACGATCCTGTTGACATGAAAACTTTTTCGACCTTTTTTCCCTGGATCAACCTTTTCAAAAACAGGACTTTTGACAACAATCGCCCGGTCAAACTCCGAATATTCGATTCGACCAAAAAAGAAAGCGTGAGATCCTTCGGATAGAGCTTTAAGAATGTACTCCTGTCCAAACCAGACCGCCTTGACTGAACCGGACCCATCCGAAAGGACTGCCTCAATGATGGGCACCTTGAGCTTCCGTATCTCCTTTTTTCTGATGGAGCTCACCGTTGCCAGGAATCCCTGGGACTCTCCCTCTTTCAGGTTTGAAACCGAAGGAACACCTCTTCGGTCTTCGTAGCGAAACGGAAGGGTATAGAGAAGGTCCAGAACCGTCCGTATACCAAGCTTTGAAAGTCTTTCTCCACGCCGGGGGCCCACATCAGGAAGGGATGAAACGGGGGTTGCAGGGGTCAACACCAGTAATCCCCGACCGATGGATCCGGAGCACAGGAAAGAGGAGAAAAAAAGTATCGACTCAAGAACATCCGGTCATCGCTCCGTTCTTTACTGTCCGGGATGATCATCAAGATGGATCGCTCGAACAAGATTTCGGCCATCCTGCTTTGCCTGATACAGAGCCTTGTCCGCCAACGAAAAAAACCGCTCGAAATCGGAAAGTGCGCCATAGTCTCCACCAGAAAGACCGATACTGAGGGTTACATGATTCTTTTGACTCCCTGGAAGAAAAATTCTGGGCGAATCGACTCCAGTTGGCAACTCCTTCTGAATTCTTTCAGCCTTCTCAACGATCGTTTCCAATGCCTCCCCTTCAAAAACCACAAGAAACTCATCCCCGCCCCAGCGGCAAAAAGAAAAAATCATCTCTTCGAGCTGTCTTGCAACAAAAAGCACCAGCTGTCTGAGAAAAAGATCGCCGGCCGCATGACCATGCTGATCGTTGAGCGCCTTGAAGTGATCTGCGTCGAATACCATAAAAACAATCCTTTTTCCGACAAAGCTTCCCTGCTTTCGCTGAAGCCCGCGCCGATTCAGGATTCCTGTGAGGGGATCGAGATTGGCTTCAATCGAGGAGGCCATCAACTGCTTGTTTGCCGTCAGGATGTCGTTGCCCATTTTTTTGATTGTGGAAAGAAGATCCCGGGACTCCTCAGTGATTTTCTGAAACACTGTCTTTGCCTCTTCAAGCGACTTTGACTGATTGAGGATTTCAACGTTTCGTTCAAGTTTGAAAGACGCTTTTTCCAGTGTTCCCGAAACTTGGGAGATCATCTGATTTAAAAAGAGAACCGTTCTCTGAAACTGCTTTTTGTCTTCAAGAACTTCTTTCAGAAAGTTCCGGTTCCGGGTCAGGATGTCTTTCAGGATAAAATGAACCTCCCTCCCCGTCTCCCTTTCGGACAAAAGATGAAATTGGGGCAGAAGCCTGCCAAGGGCTTCAAGCTGCCGCAGAGTCCAGGAGTCCTCTTCCATCTGGGCAAAAATGGAAGAAACTTCAAGAAGGTCGCACAAAGTCTCTTTTCCGGGAGGAACCTCCATCCGAAAATAGGCTTCAGCATAGTTCCATGGGGTGGGTGGCAATCCTTCCCGGCTGAGATGACGAAGAGTCTCTGCGGCCAGTTCAGAAGGTTTTTTATGCGTTGGATCTCCCACGTCAGGAATACTCCTTAGGTTGAAGGAAAAGCCGGACAGACAGCAACAGCCACCACACGATACTGTCCGATAGAAGAAAAGACAAAAAAACGTTGATATTTTCCAAAACCCGGAAAAATTACCAGCTATTCTAATACACCGATGGAAAATATCAAGAATACCAATGAAAACGGATCGCGCTCATCAACAGGATGACCTTCTGAAAAGAGGGCAGTGCGAAGACAACAATCCGAAGGCAGAAGAGAAAAAGAACAGGGAGAGTGACTTGATTTTGGTTCTTTTTCTCTCTAGAATGAAGAGGTTTTGTGGATGGATCCTGTTTAAAGAAAGGTAAGAACCGTGGCCAAAGAATGTGCAGTATGTGGCAAGACAAAGGTAATGGGCAACCAGATCAGCCACTCCCACAGGGTCAGCAAAAGGGCATTTCGCCCCAACTTACAGCCTGTCAGGGCGATGATCAACGGAGCGGCAAAACGCTTGCAGGTCTGCACCCGTTGCATTAGAAGCGGAAAAGTCCAAAAAGCCCTTTAGCCCTTCCGTTTCTGTCAGTAAAGATATTGGAGGAGCACTCTTTCCGCTCCTCCTTCATCCAATCCCGCTATTATCGAACACTGTATGCCCGTCCTGTCAGGGACGCTTCAGGAAAACTCCACCTATACCGCAGCAATCGCCTCAATCTCGATCCTTGACGATTTTGGCAAGCCAGCAACACCAATTGTCGAACGAGCTGGATAAGGTTCCCCGATCAATCGCGAGTAAACGGCATTCATTTCAGGGAAATCGTTGAGATCCGTCAGAAAAACGGTAACTTTCAAAACCGATTTCCAGTCAAGACCATAAGACTTCAGAACTCCCGCGATATTGAGAATCACCCGCTCTGTCTGGATCGAGATCCCACCCTCAACGAGATTTCCCGAATCCGGGTCAAGAGGAATCTGTCCCGACAAAAAAAGAAGATTTCCATGGCGTCTTGCAATCTGATATGGACCAACAGGGACGGGAAAAGCATTTACGCTCATTTACACTCCTCTGAATGTTGCTCCCAGGAAGGCTCCGATCAGCGCATACCATGGGATAGAAACCTTGGGGTCTCCATTCATCCGGCAGACAGTACCGGAGCAAAACCCCTTTCGATTGACCCTTGAGATCAACAGGCCAAACAAAGCCCCTCCGAGCGCGCCCAGAAGCAAACGCACAATCATAAAAACCTCCCCTGGTGGAATAGAGACAGAAGCTTCCACTACACTATCCGGACAGACACAACAACACAATACTGAATCTGGAGGAACGATGGTTAAAGTAACGCTTCTTACCGCCACATGGTGCCCCACCTGCCCCCCCGTCAAACGTTTCTGGGAAAAACTGGCAGACGAACAGGATATCGAATATACAGAAGTTGATATTGAATCACCAGAAGGTGCCCTTCTTCGGGAAGAGCACCAGATCCAGACGGTTCCATCCACCCTTATCAATAACAGGCTTTATTTTTCAGGCATGCCTGAAAGACAGAGGGCAAGCGACATTATTCGGACACTCAACGGCTCGGCGCAGTAGGGTCAGGCCACCCTGCCCTTCCAAGAGACGAGACATACTGGGCGAGATCGTGAAGCTGATCCGGCTTCAAAAATGTAAACTTCGGCATCGGGGAATTCGGGAAGTGGGCCCCCGAGTTCAGAAACTGTACCTGAAGCCAATGCTCCGAGTGACCAGCGAGTCCCTCTTCGGAGAGGTCAGGACCTATCTTGCCACCCTTTCCGTTAAGCATATGGCACCCCATGCATCCACTGTGATCAAAGACAATTTTTCCACGGGCCATGGCGCTTCTGTCAAGGGATACCATTGGCTTGTACCCGGCTTCAGCCTCCAGGGAAAGGACAATGATCAGGGCAAGACTCAAAAGAATCGTCGAAACAACCACGGGACGCTTGTAGGGAGAGCGTTCAGGACTTTTATCAAAAAACGGCCAGAGCACAAGCAGGATACCGACGATAAGAGGTATCCCGAGAACCCCGGCAATCTCCGGGCGGATCATCTTCAACAGCTGGAAAACCCAGTCAAAGTACCAGGCGGGGGTTGGAGAGTAGGTTGAGTTTGCCGGATTCGCCATCGCCTCAAGACCTGGTGGAAAAAGGATGGCAAGCGTTGCCACCAGGATAAAGATAAACAGCATCCCGAGAGAGTCCATCAAAACCTGTCTCGGATAAAAAAACTCTTTCTTGTTTTCAAGCTCGGACGGAGTCCCCCTAAAGGGTCCCGCAGGTCCGACCCGGCGAAAAATAACCATGTGCAAGGTAAAGAATCCGATAAACAAGGACGGAAGAACCATGGTGTGAATGGCAAAGAAGTGGGAAAGGGTCAAAGCCCCCAACCCTGTGCCTCCCCTGATTGCACTTTTGATCACAGGACCAACAACCGGGATGATCCCCATCATGTTTGTTCCCACGATCGTTCCCCAATAGGCTCTTTCATCCCACGGGAGAAGATAGCCGGTAAAGGCAGCGACCATCGTCAATGCCAGCAATACGACACCAACCAGCCACATGACCTCCCGCGGCCGCTTGTAGGCCCCCCATATGAAAACCTGAAGAAGATGGAGTCCCACCAGAATAACCATAACCGAAGCACCCCAGTAATGGAAGCCCCGGATCAAGCGCCCGACAGGAAGCTCCCCATATTTGAGGTGATCGATGTAATTGACACTGTCCCATGCATGGTCGGGTGTCCCGCCGTAGTCAAAAGCCAGCATGACACCTGTCACGAACTGGATAATCAGCGAAAAAAGGACCATGCTCCCAAAAATATAAGCCCACCTTGCACCGCCCGGCATTGGCTCTGCAAGGAGAAACTGCATCAGGGACCTTACTCTGATCCGTTCATCAAGATATTCCACCAGACGATTCGGGCGTGAAGAATGCATGAGAGAGCCCTCCAAATGTTTAAAGAATTTCCAGCCAACCAGTCAGGGAATCGACCTCAGGACAGCCTGACCTTTTGAGGGATCCCGACAACAAACTGCTCATAGACAATCGATATCGCCCCATCCTTGGAAACCCTGACTGGCAGGGAGTCCATCGGCCTTGGCGCGGGACCGGAGACACGGTTTCCATTGATTTGATAGATGGAATGATGACATGGGCATATGAACTCTTTTCGTTCGGGCGTCCATTGAGGAGCACAGCCAAGATGGGGACAGACGGGAGAAAGGACTGTGAGCCTCGGGTCCGAATTTTTGGCCTCAAGCGGAGAGTCCAGCCCCTTGATCTGGTCTTCCGGTTTTGAATCCGGAGCGTCCGGATTTGAATGATGGATCAGCCATACGGTTCTTGAGACCGGAACCTTCATCCATCCGCTCACCGACATTCCAAAGAAATTATGCGCAACCGGAGTATCAAGAGGGAGACTGTCCAGCATGATCCCAAGATCAACCCAGTGATCGGACACTTTCGTCTGGGTTGCGGTCAGGATATAGCCTCCGATGGGAACAACAAGGCTGACACCGATCATTGATGCGACCACAAGCGTCGACCTCGCCATAAAGTCCCTTCGGCTCATGGCATGCTCTTCACCCATTTCCCGAACATCGCATGGCTTCAGTGTAACAAGGGCGCCAACTTCAATATGCGCGCCGGGCGGAAAAAACCAGGAAGGAACCTCTTCATAATCTTCAGGGTGAAATATGGGCCATTGGGAAAGTCCACCCGAATCCATTTTTTTCTTGAGATGAATCGATGAGGGGGAAACCTGCGAAACAAGGTCCATTGGCAGGCGGCGCAGGCCGGAAAGCTCGCGGACAACAAGCTCATCAATTTTTTTTTGGGTTTCGTGAAAAACAAGCTGCTCCAATGTTCCGACCTGTTTTCCCGAATGATCCACAACCGGGATCCCCATTCGAAAAACAACTGGCTCCGACATGATTCCCTCCTGCAGAAAGGTTCTTTTTTTGATGCAATTCACGTCCAGGGGTCAGGGTACTCCCCTCAAATTGCATAATCAAACAGCATAAATCATTAAAAACATGCAAAATGTTAAAGATTAAGCATTTGAGCAGAACAAGCTCTGAACGAAGAAAAGAGCGAACCCCCCATTATTTCTTGAAATGAAGGGTTCGAAAAAGTGGAAGAAGTTTGCGCGAAAAGACTCTCGTTAAACCGCACCCGATCCGGGCAAAACCATCCCCAGAGCGTGGTAGCCCATGTCGACATGAACAAGCTCCCCTGTCACTCCCCTGAAGTAGGGAGACAAGAGAGAAACAGCAACATCCGCAACTTCGGAGACGGTCAATTGATCTTTTATCGCCGATTGCTCGGAAACCGTCTTCACCATATCACCAAACCCCTTGATTGCACGACCTGAAGCCGTCTTGACCGGACCAGCCGACAACGAATTGACCCGGATTTTTCGACCCCCAAGATCATACGCCAGATAGCGGACTGCAGATTCCAGGGCTGCCTTCGCGACCCCCATGACATTGTAGTGAGGAACAACACGCTCCGACCCAAGATAGGTCATTGCAATGATGGATCCGCCATCATTCATCCTGGAAAGAAGTGCTTTCGAGAGAGCCACAAGAGAAAACGCGCTGATTTCCTGGGCAAGAAGGTACCCCTTGCGACTGGTATCGACAAAGTGGCCATCGAGCTCTTCCCTTAAGGCAAACGCAATGCTATGGACCACCCCATCAAGAAAAATGCCTGACTTTTCAAGTGTCGAGCAAAGAGAGCTCAATTGTCCCTCATCACAGACATCAAGGGGTTCAACCAGAACTTTGTCGCCATCGGGGATATCCGAGAGGATCTTGCGGATATTTCCGAGTTGAGTCTCTCCCTGGTAGGTCAGGGTTATTTGCCCCCCCTCACGAAGAATGGCCTCAGCAACAGCCCAGGCAATGGACCATCGATTTGCAATTCCTGTTACCAGAATATGGCGCCCTTTCAGCATCTGATTTCCAGACAAGCTATCATTCATCGTTTGACCTCCAGAACTATTGGTGTGAGACGGCACCGGGATCCCCCTTTTTCGGGCTCGCCGAAAGAGGAGCCGTCTTGATGGAAGGAAGAAGAGGAGCTTTTCTTCCCGGAACAAGACCTGGCCCTTTTGCCGGAGCGAAAGACTTGGGTGGAGAGGAAAGCGTTTTTTTCGCGTCAGGAGCAAACGGCGCATACACCGGAGAAAGTGCGAAGCGCTCGAAACTGACGACTCCGGACGACGGATTCGAAGAGATCACAAAAACCCCGGTACCATCGTGGTTGAGCCGGGACCACATCGGACGGCCATGCATCGAGACCTTCTGAACAGACTTGAGTGTCCGGATATCCTTCACAATCATCTCCTGTGCATCCGGGTAAAAGATCAGGAGAAAATTCGACAAAACCGGTCCGACCATTGTTCTCGGAGAATCATCACTATACCGGTGGTGAAAGGGGTCACCCGACTTTCTTCGGACCAGAAGCTCATTTTCGCAAAGAGCAGCAAGACCTCCTTCAGACAAGGGCAGAACAGTTGTAAGTCGTTCACAAAGATCCAGCGTCTCATCACGGGTGACCTGAAGGGTTTTTCCGTCAAGGATCAATATGCGGGAATGGCGCAATAGCGGTATATACAGGTCTTTTCCCAAAAAAGTGATTTCGTGAATCCTGTCGCCAAAAGCGGTCCAGCGCTCAACCTGATAAGAATCCGAATTCAGCCGGTAGAGGATATGCACCGCACCTGCCAGCAGAAAGGTACCGAAATCCCCGCGATATTCGACCACCGTCGGATTTAATCCCGTAGGCAGATCTTTCATTTTTGAGGGATCATCAAGGGGAATGACGTGAAACACCCTGGAGTCGCCCTCTGTTACAAGAATATTTCTTTTTTTCCAGTCAAAAGTCGCATCCAGTGGCTTCAGAACATTGGATATCGTCTTGATGACCGCTCCTGTGCGGCTATCAAGAACAAGAATCTGGCCACTTTTCATCAACGTCAGAAAAATGAGATGGGCTTCTTTGCTATATCCCATTCTCATCGTCTGGATCGGATAAGAGAGGCGATAGATTGGATGGGAATCAATCCTGACCGAAGAAATGGGCCTGGCAGCGGGCTTTGCCAGATGTATGTCACCACCAAATGAAGCTCCGGGAAAAAGGACCCTTAAGGCAAAGGACAGAACCAAAACAAAGACATTGAGCTTGAACTTCATGTAATCCTTCGGCCATCAGGATAATCAATCATAAAACAAAATCAGCTGGGAAACGGTCTATCCCGGATGGGGCTCCAGATCGTGAAGCCCCTCCGTTGAGGAGGGTATCATCCAGGGACTAGACAAGACCCAGTGAAAGTCCCCTGCCATCCTTGGGCAACGGATGCCACTTCAGACGGACAGGCAGGCTTTCGGTCAGAACAGGTTCGATCAGCTCCTCCAAGAACTCAAGAACATACTCGTCCACGACCAGAAAATCATGGCCTTCATTCTTTCCTTTCAGGGTAGCATGAATCCACAGATACCCATTTTCCCAGAAAGGAACCATTTCGAGCGTTTCCTTTCCTGAAAGGTTCAGGCGGTAGACAAACTCCATGACCTTCTGCTGAAAATGAAGCGATACCCCCATGGGAAAGAGAAGTGACCATGGCAAAATGGAGACAGATGGCAACTCATCCGCATTTTCATTTTCAGGGTCAAGCATTTCGCCTATTTCGGAAAGAAGCGCGTCAAACTCCCCTGTTTCGTCTCCTTCGAGAAACTCCTGAATGCCCCCCTCCATCGGAGAGTTCCGGGAGATGACCGATCCCATGATGAAGACAGGGTTCCCCGGCTCGCCTTCATTCAACTCATCCATTCCCCCAAGATAGCGGACCACCGGGTGTTCATCACCAAGAAGAGTCTCAACCGGAGCCGATAAAAAGGACTCATCTTCCGGAGACAAGATGTCCGGAGTCCCCGATTCCGATTCAGGAACTTCGAGAAAAAACTCCCGCCGCTCCTCGAAAGAGAAAAGATACAGCTCCGGCAAAAGGGCCAGTGTCGGATGAAGATAGAGCATCGACTTCGATTGAAGCTTAAAAACTGCTGAAAGCTTTTCCCGAATCCCTTCGAGGAGATCCGCCGGCAAAGAAGTGCCAGCCCTTTCAAGACCGTCGACCATGATTCCAAAACCATACATGAATCGGCTGTTTTCAGAGGCAGACCCGATCTGAACCAGATTATCCTCGATCTCAACCCCTTCCGAGTAGGTCTCCAAAAACCTCCTGATCGCCAAAGACCAGTCAGGAGTCATCGAAGGCAATGTGGCGACGGCTCCGAGAGAATCCATCTCATACAGAGTTGCAAGAGCTTCGGAAACGACATCATCGTCCTCGACATTTTCGAGAACAACCTCAGGCGGCCCCTTGTCAATGATCTGGGAGAGGCTGTTGATAAGCTCGCTTGAATCACCACCCTCACTATCATGTGAATGGTCATGAAAATCAGACATCGTTCTGTTTTCTCCATATTTCCATCAAAAAGATTAAAAAAAACAATCCCACTGAACAAAGGGGGACTGCTCCCACCACCACACCTGAAAAACGGTCGCTCAAGGGCTTTCCGGAACCATCCTCGAGACTCCGGAGAGAGTCTCAAAATAGTATTCGCTGGCAGTCACATCTTCCACGAAGATCCGCCCATAGGCGCTCATAACCTTTCCGGAGATTCTTTTCCGGAACATGCCCGCAGGAAAGCGTCAACCGCCATTTTTGGCGAAAGACCGAAGAGTCCTGGGTATCGTACCCTTCCTTCGAATGGACGAGTGAAAAATGGATCTTCTCCATGGACGGGAGCGTTCCGATCCTGTCGCACAGAGACAAACTGGCACACTACCAGCCCCCGGGGATTTTTCCGATGCTCCAGAAAATGGCTGCAGGGCCAGCGGTGTCATGCCACCCTCTGGTTCAGGAAAATCTCCTGTTTATGAGCCGGATACAGCCGGGAGTTATATGCTTTTCCCATGCCGTGCACAGACATGTCTCACACGAAAAGCAACTCATCCGTTTTTGGAAAAAACCTTCAGAGGAATACTTTGCCTTCAAGAAGGAGCAAGCGATGCCTATCTTACCAGAGAAGGGCCGCCTTACGGAAATACATCGACAGGATATCAAGACTTTACTGCGAGACAAGGGATTTGACGGCGGTATCCCTCCAGCGCAATTCTCGTTTTGACAGTTTTTCCTCCCTGAAAAACAACGGAAAAGCATTTCGAACAATCAAAACTAAAACCTGTTCCCGATTACGGTTGCGAGGAACTTCCCCCACGCAACTTCCAGTCGAAAATGGGCATCGCCTGAGGATCTTTCTCCGGCAATTGGGCAAGTCCCTCCGAGATTGCCTTGAATGGCTTCTGTCGGTTCCAGTGGTCAAGAATCCTTGTTGCCCGGTCGATCACAATCTCGGGAACACCTGCCAGCTTTGCAACATCGATACCGTAGGACTTTGAGGAATGTCCGGAGCTGATTCTGTGGGGAAAAAAGATCTTCCCCCCTTCGATCCGGACAGCAACGGACTGGTTCAGAAAGCGTTCACCCCTCTCGGCCAGCGCATGGAGCTCGTGATAATGTGTCGCAAAAAGTGTCAAAGAGCGCACCCGGTCATGGATATATTCTGATACGGCCCAGGCAATGGCCATCCCGTCAAAAGTGGCCGTTCCGCGTCCGACCTCATCCAGAATCACAAGACTTTTTGCGGTCGCATCCCGCAAAACCCTCGCAACCTCCTTCATCTCAACCATGAAAGTCGAATCACCCTCGAGGATATGGTCATTTGCTCCAACCCTTGTCAAAATCCGGTCGACGATGGGCAACACCGCATTATCCGCCGGAACGGGAGCACCCATCTGGGCCATGATCTGAATCAGTGCCAATTGCCTCATATAGGTTGATTTTCCTGCCATGTTGGGGCCAGTCAGCAATACAAAGGTCCCGGCTTCAAGACGGGTATCATTCGGCATAAAGGCCCCCGCCGCAAGCCTGGCCTCAACAATCGGATGGCGTCCATTCGTAATGGACATCGCACCATCCGATGAAAATGTTGGCAAGACATATTGTCTTTTCCTCCCGACCCTGGCAAAGGACAGAAGAGCATCGACCGTTCCGAGAAATTCCGCCATTCGCTGTATCTGGGCTGAACAGGACAAAATCAGCGAGGTCAGGTCATCGAGCAGGGCAAACTCCCTCTGTTGAGCCTTGAATCTGGACTCAGTCATCTTCTGCTCAAAGGCCAGCAGCTCCGGCAAGGTATAGCGTTCAACCCCGGTCAGGGTTTGTTTCCTGAAATAATGGGGCGGCACCTTCGAGACCTGTCCCTTTGTCACCTCGATATAGTAGCCTGCGACCTGATTATAGCGGATCCTCAACGTTTCAATTCCTGTTGCCTTGCGTTCTCTCTCCTCAATCCTCAACAGATCCTGGTCTGCTTCCCGCTCAAAGTGGCGGTATCCGTCGAGTTCCGGGTCGAAACCATCCCGTATGACCGGAGACTCCCCACAGGAAACGGGTGGATCATCGACCAAGGCTCCGGCAAGACGCGAAACCATTTCAGAAAGAGTCTCCAGAGAAGAATCCCGCTTTTCATCATGCAAAAGCTCTGTCCATTCGGGCATTCTGGCAAGCTCGATGGCGACCTGGATTCCATCCCGTATTCCGCCGAGATCTCTTGGCAATCGTCCTTTCATCCCGATTCTCCCAAGGATCCGCTCAATATCTCCCGTCGACCCCAGAATCTCTCCAACCCTGTCGGCCCATCGTGGATTCTCATCGAGGCGCCGGACAATCCACTGACGCATGAGGATGCTCTCCCTGTCCGAAAGCGGCGCAAGCAACCATCTCCGGAGCATCCTGCTTCCAAGAGCGGATCTTGACTGATCAAGAACTTCCAGAAGACTTCCATTCTTTTTGCGGTCCTCCTGATCAGGAACGAGGTCAAGATGCCGGATGGAAGCCCGGTCGATTACAAGCGTTCCCGCTGTTTTTTCAACCGTAACGCCGGTCAGATGATGAATGACCCCGGCCTTCAGGGAACCGACATAGGCGATCAATGTGACAAGAGCTCGTTCAGATGCAGGAGAAAGAAGAGGAAACACAAAGGCATCGGGAAGAACATCCGCAAGACCATTCAGCGGCATTTCCGAGGGAAGGATTCGCTGATGTTCTATTCCGGACAGGAGCAAAGACAGTTCAGGATCCGCAATCAGTATTTCAACGGGGGATTTCGATGCCATCCAGTCAAGGATCGCATCAATATCTCCCTTGTTCTGCGGCTCAAAAACAGCAAGATGTCCACTCGAGAGATCCAGGCTCGATATAGCGATCGCTCCGTCTGCCTGAGCAAGGCAGACACCATTTTTGGTCTGCCCGCCTTCAAGGGACGGATCTTCGATCAGGGTTGACCTTGTTACAATTCTTACGATTTCCCTTGAAAACATGCCGTCGGATTCTGAATCCGGCTGGGTCTGCTCTGAAATCGCAATACGATAGCCGAGAGAGACAAGACGGGGCAGATAAAGCTCAAGAGAACGGGCCGGCACTCCGCACATGGGGAGAGGGTTGGATTTATTCCTGTCTCTGGATGTCAGCGTAAGGCCGAGAACCCGGGAAACCTCAACAGCCTGGTCTCCAAAGAGTTCATAGAAATCTCCGAGGCGAAAAAAAAGAAGAGCCTCCCCCGCTTTTTCCCTCAACCCCTGATACTGCCGAAACAACGGAGTGTCCGGATATTCCCATCTCACCGGGGGTGATATATCAGTGTCCATGGTTCCCTTCATCATGATGATCTGCCCCCTGGGATGTTTGTCTGGAAAAACTTTTTTTCAGGGAGGTGCCGACTTTGCTAAAGAAGATAAAAAGAAGAGTTGCCAGTATGCCGGACAAGAAACAGGACACCACCAAAGCACCAACCGATACAGGATCTGATTGCCCCCAAAACGGAATCAGGACAAGGACCGTGTCGTGATCATTTTCCAGAACAAAAAAAGTCCCGAGAAGTGCCAGGAGCAGAATAAAAATTCCTTTCAAGAATTTCATTTCTGGCTCGGCAGTGGCAGGGAAAGCCACTTCATGACCTGCTGCAAGTCCTTCCAGACAATTGCTTTTGCCTGCGGGTTCCTGAGCAAATAGGCAGGATGGTATGTCGGCATGATACGGATCCCCGGGAAGGAAGGGATACTGGTCTCGACCCCCCTGACCGACGATATGGGTGATTCATTCGGAAGCACTTGAAAAATCGCCGTCTGTCCCAACAGAACAATGACTTCAGGAGAAATAATCCTGATTTGTTCTGTCAGAAAAGGCTTGCATGCATCCCTCTCAACCTTTTCAGGTGTTCTGTTGGCCGGTGGACGACATTTGACGGCATTGGCAATAAAGACCTCCTTCCGGGACAAACCCATGGCAGCGATCATCTTGTCCAGGAGTTCTCCCGCTCTTCCAACAAACGGCCTTCCTGTCCGGTCTTCCTCTGCCCCCGGCCCCTCACCTATAAACAAAAGTCTGGTATTGGCATTCCCTTCACCAAAAACAGGATTCGACCTCAAATCTCCAAGGATACAGGCCCTGCAATCAATAACCTTTTGGCTTAAAACCGCAAGAGCACCAGACTTGCCTTCCTGATCGCCAACAGGAGAAACGCCTGAACCAGGCATTTTGAGCCCCATGTTTTCAGTCTTATCTTCAGGAGAAAGACCTTCTTCCTTCAGTGGAGCGTGAGACGGGAGGCGTGCAGCCACAGGAAGGTCTGGATAGAGCCCGGAAAGATATTCCAGATGAACAAGAAGTCCTTCCATCCCCGATTGCTCAGAGTTGTCCATGAAGTCCTCCTGTTATGGAAGAGCCCAACCTGGAAAGCGATGTCGAAAGGAGGAGATCACCCCACGGATCCATGCGATCGATCTGCTCCACAGCAGAAGCCACATCCGAAAGGACAAGACCGATGGAATCTGCAAGCTCCCTGGCCAATATGCCAACGGACCTTGACTGTCCAAGCAATTCACCACCCCATCCATGAAGAAATGCGGACAAGACCAAGGCCTCGTAAGGGGACATTCCCTGAGACAGGAAGCCTGCAATGACCCCAGTCAGAACATCTCCGGAACCGGCTGTCGCCATATTCGGACTCCCCGTCAGATTGACGGACATTCTTCCCTCGGGAGAGGCGATGATTGTCCTGTACCCTTTAAGAAGAATAATCGCGGACAACTTCCTTGACCATTCCAGCAACAGTTCGGTGGCATGCTCAAGTACAGTAGAGACGGGAAGATTCAGATAACGGGCAAATTCCCCCGGATGAGGGGTCAACAGGAGAGGAGCTCCATTTTGACGGACAAGACTCATCGGAGAAGTTCTGTACATGTCAAAAATTCCGGCATCCGCCACGACAGGACCTGGAAAGCGGTCAAGGATATATCGTGAAACTTGAAGTTCACGATCCCCCAAAGACAAACCGGGCCCCATTGCAACAACATCAATCTTTTCGAGAACAGTCGAGATCCTTCCGGGATCAAATGAAGTCAGATACTCGATCATCTGTTCCGGGAAAGATGATACGGAAGGAGCAGAATCCGGATAGAGTATCGTGAGCAGTCCTGCACCAACCCGCTGGGCACCAAGACCGGAAAGCATCGGTGCGCCCCATTTTCCGGGACTTCCTCCCCAGACGAGCACATGGCCAGCCTGCCCCTTATGAAGGGATGAGGGTCTTTCCGGGAGATGATGCAAGACATCTCCCGGAAGAAGCACCTGCCGCAATGGGAGGGGAGAGAGAAGGGATGGAAACAGACCGATATCCGAAACCACGACATCCCCCGTATATCGGCATCCGGGATCGACCAAAAGTCCCCATTTGGGAAAAGCAAAGGTTACGGTTCTGGATGCATGAACAGCTGTCCGGGCCCTCCCCGTTTCTCCGTCAAGACCGCTGGGAATATCGACAGACAATACCATCGCACCAAGTGAGTTCATAAGATTGATAGCTTCCTGAAGCTCCCGGGCAAGCTCGCCCCTGAAGCCAGTCCCAAGAATCCCGTCAACGACCACACTTGCATGGCGAAGCTTATGGATGGATCCCTGAGGTGAAAACCGGAGGATTCCATCCGACCTTCCTCCCTGGGCAACACCGAGCCTTTTGATCGACAAACGCAGGGCACTTGAATGATCTTCATCGGGATATAAAAGAAGCGCCGTCGTTTTGATGCCCTTGAGCTCCAGATGCCTCAAGGCCACGACCGCATCGGCACCGTTGTTTCCTTTTCCCACCATTGCAACAACGCTCCCGGGGAATCGACAAAGAGCCAAAACCCCCCTTGCAACAGAGAGCCCGGCCTTTTCCATCAGAAGGTCTTCCGTTAAAAAACCTTCCTGAATTGTTCTCTTTTCAATTCCTGACATTTCTGAAGGAATAACAACCTTCATCGGGACTCTCCCAAAAACAGGACAAAAGCCAATGCAAAAGACCGTTCATGCGATATGGAGACCATGACCCTCCCTCCCCCCATTTCAAACAACCTTCTGGCAGCTTCACCATAAAGGGAAACCATTGGTGCACCTGATGGCTCCCGGGTTGTTTCGATCTCCCGCCAACTCAACCCGGCAGACAGCCCTGTTCCCATCGCCTTGAGCACGGCCTCCTTGACAGCAAAACGTCCAGAAAAATAAATCGGGGACAGAGAAGACTCAGCCACCTCCCTTTTAGTGTAAACTCTCTCCAGAAATCGGGAACCATGTTTTGCTATAACACCCCTGATCCTGTCAACGGAAACGAGATCCGTTCCGATGGAAACAATGTTTTCCAATAGTCTCATCCTCTGAGTCCCCCCATGAATACATTCATGGGGTTCTGTCCTTAAAGAAGATCTTCCGGACACTCGCCTTTCGGCGACAACATCCCATCTCCACAACCGGACTTCCGGAAGGAACGGCTCCGGCAGAAGCCGAAGGGAGCAGAAGGGAGCTTGCCACTTGCTGTTTATCTGACTCTTTCGACCGCCTCCCAAAGAGCCATTCTTCAGCGCACCAGACGAAGCTCCCCCAATTTGGTCAACATCGACTCTCCCGGACATACCGGGCCAGATACGCACCAGACAACTTCCGCTTGAGCGGCCCTCCCGCATTCGCAATGAATGAATCAAGGGGCTTGCTCTACGGACTTGGTCAAAACCGATACTCTGCTCGAACAAACTATCTCGAGAGCTTTTCCTGTATCTCTGAAATAGCAGATGAAAGCCCGATAAAAACTGAACGGGCAATAATACTGTGACCAATATTGACTTCTGCAAGGTTAGGGATCGAAAGGAGCGGCAACAGATTTTCCGTATCCAGACCATGCCCCATCGCAAGCCTTATCCCCCTTGAAGCAATATAGAGGGAACATTCGAGAAGACGTTCTAGCTCAAGAGCATCCGGTTTTTTCAAGAATGCATTGGCATAGGGACCTGTATGGAGTTCGATTTGCTCAACACCAAGGTCGCATCCTTTTTTGACCATTTCAATATCAGGATCAAGAAAAAGAGACAAGGGAATTTTTTTCTCAGAGGTCAACTGGTGGAAGTCACGGATTTTACCCGCCAAATCATGATCCAGAGACAGTCCTCCCTCCGTTGTCCGCTCAAGTCTTCTTTCCGGAACAAGCGTTATCAGTTGGGGCCGATTAGTGATGGCTATATCCTGCATCTCAGGCGTCAACGCCATTTCCAGATTGACGGGCAATTTTCCCCAGGACAAAAGATTCCGCAAATCCTGATCGAGAATATGCCTCCTATCCTCTCTCAAGTGACACACAATCTGTCCGGCCCCGGAGGTGAAAACAATATCTGCGGCCAAGAGTGGATCAGGATTCCTTCCACCACGTGCATTTCTTAATGTCGCAACATGATCTATATTGACCCCCAGAACAATCACATCAATGGCCCTTCTTGTTTTTCGAGATAGGCCCCATAACCGAAACTCCCTGACTTTTGCTCCACTCGAGATCCCTGGCCAATATCTGGATATCCTCCGGCGTTACCGCATCAATCCATTCTTCGATTTTTGAAACAGGGATCTCTTCTCCCCAGGTCAAAAGATTGCGCCCCATCTTGCTCATACGCCCGGAAACGCTTTCAAGACCAAAAAGGAGAGAGGACTTTAACTGATTTTTGGATCTTGCCAGCTCTTCTTCCGTCAAGGGGATCTCCTCGACTCTCGCAATCTCCGAGAGAAGAACATCCTGAAGCTCTTTTCTTTTGGATGGACGGGTTGAAGCGACGATTCTTACGATCCCGCCATCAGAGAAAGACATTGGCGATGCATAAACAGAATAGGCAAGCCCTCTCTTCTCCCGAACCTCCTGAAAAAGACGGGAACTCATACCGCCGCCAAGATGGGTGGTTAAAAGCCTCAGTGCCGACTGGCGATGGTCCCTCTGGGGAATGCCCCTGACACCTATACTCATGTGAACCTGTTCGAAATCTTCATTGGATTCCCATAGGCCAAAGGTCTCAACGGGAGCATCCTGCGAAATTCGGTCCAGCTTTTTCTTTGGCGTTTTTCCAAAAGATTTTTCAAGTGCTTTTAGAATCATCTTCCAGTCAACATTTCCTGCAATGGTAATGAACATGGACCCGGAATGATAATTCTCCTGAAAGTATTCCATGACAGACGTTCGCGAAAATTGCTGAATTGACTCTTCAGTACCTAATATGGGCCGACCGAATGCATGGTCTGCAAAGTAGGATGAAAAAAGCTGTTCTGAGACCAGATCTTCAGGATCGTCCTTGGCCTCCATCAACTCTTCAAGAACGACACCTTTCTCCCTTTCAAGTTCCACATCATCGAAGATCGACTCACAGAGAATGTCGCCGAGCAAGGCTACAGCCCTGGGGGCATTCTCGGAAAGAACCATTGCGTAGAAGGAAGTGATTTCCTGGCTGGTGAAAGCATTCATCTCTCCACCA
>JAKAYF010000060.1 GCA_021816465.1 Nitrospirota bacterium | reverse complement strand
CAGCTTTGCCCTGTCAGTTCTGGTCCCGGACCGGCTCTATCTGGCGGTGGCCCAATGGGTCGACCGAACATCCCTGGCCGGGAGGCTTGTCTATTACCGTGTTCGTCAAGGGATGCCAGGGGACGTAAGAGATGTCAGCGGGGAGAGTTTGGCCATTCGTTCTGACTCTCTTCCGGAAAAGCTTGATGTGCGGTCCGGATCGGAGTTTTTCGAATGGCTCCATTCTGAAATTGCCCGCCGATTCAATTATGTCTGTTGTACCAATCTCGACGATTTTCGACGGGAGCGTGCCGCGCTGACCATGGCTGGTCAGATCAAGTCGGCTTCAGGAAAACACGAAAAGGACGACCGTTACCAGATTGGCGACAGGACGCGATATGTTCTGGGATGGTCCAATAAGGAAAAGATCCAGGCTCTTGAGAAAGAGGCAAGAGACCTGAAGGTTCGTATTGACGGGGCAGGGAAGGAGATTGCCTCCCTTTCAGCCGAGCGCAGGACAGTCATGGATCGTCTGGGGTTACTGGGAAGCATCGGAGAGTATCGGGATTTCCAGGAGATGGACTGGAAGTCCTCTGCGGTTCTTATCGTTCGAATGGAGGAGGAGCGAGATCTTCTTGAAAAGGGATCCGATATCCTGAGAACCCTCGAAGGCCGCCTTGGCGCACTTGAGGTCGAGATGAAGGAAACGGAGGCAGGGCTGGTTCGCCTGGTTTCCCGTCGCGGGGCTGAGGAAGGGCGCAGGGACAGGGCTATTGAGCGGGTGGGTGAGCTCTCCGGGATCCTTCGGGAAGTGCCGTCCAACTTTTCAGAAACGCTCTTTCCCCGACTGATGGGCCAGTTCCGCTCCGATCTTTCAGAGGATTTACGAAAGAAAGAGCTCTTTGGAAGAGACGGGCTCTTCACCCTTTCCTGTCTCGCCTCCCGTGAAAAAGGGATGCGCCAGAAACTTGGCGAGCGAATCCGGTCGTTGTCCCAGAAAAATCAGCAGTTGAGAGATGCCATTCTGAAAGCCATGCATGATTATAAAGCCCTGTTTCCGGTTGAGACACAGGAGGTGGATGCCCGGATAGAGGCGGCTGACGCCTATCGGTCGATGCTTCGCTCTCTGGAGTCTGACGATCTTCCCCGTTTCGAAGTCCGTTTCAAGGAACTTTTAAATGAGAATACGATTCGGGAGGTGGCGGGATTCCTGTCCCACCTCAACCGGGAAAGCCAGAGTATCCGGGAAAGGGTATCGAGGATCAACGCATCCCTTTCGGGTATCGACTATACATTTGGACGCTATATCGTTCTCGAGGCCAAATCCTCGAACGACCCGGAGATCAGGGACTTCCAGCAGGATCTTCGTGCCTGTACCGAAGACTCGATGACAGGGTCGACGTCGGAGTCCTATTCGGAGGCGAAGTTTCTTCAGGTGCGTCGCATTATCGAACGGTTCCGGGGGCGGGAGGGGTTGTCGGAACTGGATCGCCGATGGACGGAGAAGGTCACTGATGTTCGGAACTGGTTTGCTTTCTCTGCTTCGGAAAGGTGGCGGGAGGACAATACCGAATATGAGCACTATACTGATTCGGGCGGAAAATCGGGAGGTCAGAAGGAGAAGCTGGCCTATACCGTTCTGGCGGCCAGCCTCGCCTACCAGTTTGGTCTAGAATGGGGTTCCCCAAAGACCCGGAGCTTCCGTTTTGTGGTGATCGACGAGGCGTTCGGACGCGGCTCCGACGAATCGGCCCGATACGGACTCACACTTTTCAAGCGTCTGAATCTTCAGCTCCTGATCGTTACGCCCCTTCAGAAGATCCACATCATCGAACCTTTTGTTTCCTCGGTGGCTTTTGTCCACAACGAGGAGGGGCGCATCTCCCGGATCAGGAATCTCACGATCGAGGAGTACCGATCAGAGAAGGAGGCTCGGGAGTCCGAAAGGGAGATCTTCGGAGGGGAGCCTCCTTTGGGGGATGGGAGATACGGATAGAATCTCTTGAGGACCGATCGGTGAAAAACAAGGACGATGGAAAGATCTGGTCGACCCCCGGGGAGATTCGCGAAAAGCTCATGCGACTCTGGGATCGGGGAGATATCCTCTCTTCCCGGATCAGCCAGGAGAGCCCGTTTCCGTTAACGCTTCCTCTCCGGAGGCCCGGGTCAAAAGATCTTCTGGAACGATTCGGAGAGGTCCGGGAGTGGGTTCGTTCCCTGGAAGAAGGGAGTCGGACAGGTCGGGGGTTCGGGTACCAGATTGTCTGGGCGACCGTGAACCATCGTGTTCTTGGGCGTAATAGTCTTCCTCTTTCCGTCGATGTTCCGAGCGAAGACGACGCTCTGCGCCTGATAGGAAAGTCGAAGGAGTCGATTCTGTGGCAGGGGTTGCTCGAGCAAACGCTGGCCCTTTTTCCGGCTCTTTCAGGATGGTTTCATGATTCTCCGATGGAAATTCTCGATCATGCAAGGGAATGGGACCGGATTCTGGCCGTTCTCGGATGGTTTTCCAGAAATCCAAGGCCCGGGCTTTATCTGCGGCAGCTCGACATCCCGGGTGTCGATTCGAAGTTCATCGAGTCCCGGCGTAAGATTCTCTCGGAGCTTTTAGACCGGATACTGCCAGCCGACTGGATCGACCAGTCCGCCTCCGGAGCCCGGGGATTCGAACGGCGATATGGACTTCTGGAAAAGCCCAGCCTTTTGCGCATTCGACTTCTTTCCAGGGATTCCTTTATGGGCCAATTTTCCGATATGGCGGTTCGCCCGGAGGAGCTCGGACGGACTCATCTTGCGGTCAGCCGGGTCTTCATTACGGAAAACGAGATCAACGGTCTGGCATTCCCGGATGTTCCCAAGGGGATGGTCATCTTTGGGCTTGGATACGGAGTGGATCGTTTGGCCGAAATTAGATGGCTATCGGATATCGATCTTTTCTATTGGGGGGATATCGATACGCACGGTTTTGCGATCCTCGACCGGTTGCGTTCCTACTTTCCGCATGTCCGATCCTTTCTGATGGACCGGGAGACGCTTTTTGTCTACCGTTCGTTGTGGGGCCACGAGCCGGATCCTTTTTCGGGAACCTTGACACGTCTTACCCTTTCGGAAGAGTCCATGTTTGAACTCCTGAAAAGCCATTCAGAAGGACCTGGAGTGCGTCTCGAACAGGAGCGGATTCCCTTCGGATGGGTGCAGGAGGCTGTTCTGAGACTATGAGTCCCGCCTAAAAATCTTCAGATTCCGGGGGTGGACTTCTCTATTTGGAACGTGTATCCACAATGATGTCTTTCTGCGGATGCTTTGACTCAAAAGCTGTGATAGAACGGATATCTTGTTCATGTTTCTGGGCAAAGGAGCACCACCGAATGCATGGGGCAAAGCTTTTTGTAACGATTCACCACCCCAGTGCAATAGATTTTTATTTTCCCGAATTTCACGAAGCTCTGGACATCCTCATCCCTTTCTGATCGTCTCGCTTTCATCGTAAAGTTCCCAACCACTCCAGTGAAAGAGGAAACGATGAGCGAGATTCCCTCAGACAAAAAGGTCCTTCTTTCCCTGATCCACTCCGATCCGGAAAGAGTGGCCGATCTGATCTTCGGCCTTGTGGCACGCATTTTCGAACAGGAAGTTTTGATCCTGTCGCTCAGGGAAAAAATTCGGGAAATCAAAGTCCGTCTGGGGCTGGATAGCCAAAACAGCTCAAAGCCCCCGTCGTCCGACGGGTACAAAAAACCTCTGACAAGAAGTCTCCGGACGAAGAGCGGGAGAAAGACCGGAGGCCAGAAGGGACACACCGGACATCGTCTTTCTCCCGTCGACTCTCCAGACATCATCGTCTCGCATCGCGTCGACTGTTGCCCCGAATGCGGGGAAGATCTTTCGAGCATTTTGGAAGAGATCGAACGCCGACAGCTCTTCGAGCTTCCCAAGCCAAAGCTTGAGGTGACCGAACACCAGATTCATCGGAAAGCCTGCCCCCGATGCCGAAAGACCGCGAAGGGGATTCCCCCCTCCCGAAGTCGTTGCTCCAGTCGGGGACTGGCCCCGATTCCTGACCCATCTCGTTGTCCTCCGGGCGCCCGTCAGTGAGTCGACCATCCTATCTGCGGTCAAAAGGTTCTCAAAGAAAGCCGCCCCTCTCCTGGAAACGATCAAAGCCTCTCTCAGAGCCTCCGGCCTCCTGCATGCCGACGAGTCCGGCTTGAGAGTCAAGGGGAAACTTCAGTGGATTTACATTGCCACCAACTCGAAGGCGGAGTTTCTGGGGCTTCACGAAAAGCGCGGGACAGCTTCCACATCCGAGATCGGCATCCTTCCGAAGTTTTCCGGAACCCTCATCACCGACTTCTTCTCGTCCTACCTCGATGACTCCGGTCCTCACGGCTTCTGCAATGCCCATATACTCAAGAGAACTCAATGGCATCATCGAAAGCTTCCCCGAAGAAACATGGGCTTTCCCAGTCCGGGACTTCCTGCTGTCTCTCCAGAAGCGAAAAGTGTCGGGCGCTCTGGACAGGATCAATGACGGTGAGGGCGAGGCTATCCGGGAGCACTTCCGGAGTCTCGTGGACAAGGGGATCGAGCAACATCCCGGTGTTCTTACGGGAAGAAAAAAAGAACAATCTCCCAAGCCCTTCTTCGAAGGCTCCATGAATACCGCTCTTCTGTTTTCCTCTTCGTGTCCGACCCCAAGGTCCCCTTCACCAACAATGAAGACGAGCGGGGAATCCGGATGCCCAAACTCCGTCAGAAAATTGCGGGAGACTTTCGAACCGAGGAATTTGCCAGCCTCTTTCTCGGCATCCGAAGCATTATCGGAACGCTCAAGAAAAACGACAAACCCATTTTCGAGTCGCTTCTGACACTCATGACCACAGGATCTCTTCCCGATCTCCTGCCTCCCTGATCCTTTCTTCACCCCATCAGTTCATCTTCTTCCCCCTCTGATCAGGGATCTGCCACCCCTTGCGCTATTCCTCCGCCTCGGGGGACGTGAGTAGTTACAACCATTGAGCTTATTGACTTCACGATAGCAGCAGTGAGGCTTGTTCACGTAAGTGATAAGGAATGTATTTGCATAAGAATGCCCGTAGCATCAGGCAATGGGCAGGGGTTATGCTGAAACCAGTGAACTGGCTTCACGCTTTGGAGAAATGTATTCACAAGGAAATGCACCCGATAGATCTTTTCTGCAGACGCAAGATGGGAGGGGCAGAGGTTGTTTAAACAGATGTTGACCATGATCTCGGGGGAGAAGATCGGCTTCATATCGCCGGCCGGTTTTCTGTTCATGCACCTTTTTCAGGGAGCGGGATGGATTCTGTTGCTTGCTATGGCGGCCATTGGTGATTCTTGGGGATCTGGCCTATCGTTTGCGGTGATTCATGCCTTCGGACTGGGGTTTTTATCTCTTGCTGTCCTTTCTGTGCTCGTTCATGTACTCCCGGCAGCCTGCCACGTGTCTGTGGGAGAGAAGCTCTCTGACCGGTGGCAGATTGGAGTGGTGGTCATCGGAGCCTCACTGGTTGTCTCTGGATTCGGCTTGGCGAATTTTCGCCTCTCTCTGCTCGGTGGTCTTTTGATATTTATCTCGATCTTCTTCTATGTTCTTCGAGTGTCATACGAACTATTCAAGAGATCCAAAAGTTGGAAAATGGAACCTTGGCTCTTGGGACTCATGATTTGGGGATCGCTTCTTTTTTTCCTTTTTGGAATTTCTCTGGGAGCGTTCATGCTCTACCACTTTCTCTTTCCTCCTCTTCCTCTCTCTTTTGCATTCCTCCCGATTGTTCATGCAACATTGATGATCGGCGGGTGGCTCTCTCTTATTGTGACGGCTGTGTTCTCCCGAACTTCCGGACCGACACTGGGATTCACTGTTCCATTTCGTAGGGCGTGTGCCGCATGGGGCACCATGGCGATGGGAATCCTTCTCGGTGTCATCGGGCTTCTCGCACAGAGTCGCTTTGTCTGGATTTCAGCTTTTGGAATAAGTATCCTTGCTTTCCTTCTGTACAACGGATCGCTGATTCCCTTCATCTTTCGCTCGCATTCTGTCAATCCGGTTCCGCGACGATATCTGATATCGTCCGTTTTTTATAGTGTGACGGGAGTAAGTATTCTGGCACTTTTTGTTCTGTTAAAGTTGCCGTTTTCGAAAATGGGGCTCCTTTTCATTTTTCTCATGGGTTGGCTGGGCCAGTTCCTTCTCGCCCATCTATACCATCTGGGTCCAAGACTTCTCTCTCTTCTCCGGCAAGGCCCAGGCGATCTCACTCCTCCGCTTGCGCTGCTTGATATGAGGCGTTCATTACTCACATTTTTTCTTTACCAGGCAGGAATCGGACTGAGTACCCTGACTTTACTCTTTCAGAAAAGTTTCTCTACGGAGACAGCAATATGGGGTCCGATTGTCGGAATCCTGGCATGGACAAGTTTGTCCCTTGAAATCGGTTCGGCCTGGAAAAAGGCAAGTGGAGTCTCCTCAAGTCAGCTTCTTGTCAATCCTATGGTTAAAAAATTATAAAAACCTCCAGGATAATCTCGCCCCAACAAGAAAAAGGTCAAAGATTTTCTGTATATGGTGCTGGACAACTCATCCTTGATCAAAGGTCCGAGCATTCTCTATCACCTGTTTTGGGGCGGGCTGATTAGTCCGGCAAAGTCGAGGGGGCTCTGGTCAAGAATGTTTTGTTGTATCCTTTGACAAAGGGTGCTTGGCCTATGACCTTGGTCCGGGTGCTTCACCCGCCCGACTGCGTCGTTTTTTTCCATGCCTGCGAGAGCGCTGGGCCAACGACAAACAGCGTATCGCTCCTTTGATCATCAGGTGATAGCGATAAAAACTTTTGAGTCCCCTCTTACTAAAAAGACCGAAGATCAGGCGGTTGTTGCCCATACAGTGGTGTTGTTGTGCATGCAGTATCCGACCAACCTCAATACTATGTCCGGCGCCAAAACATAAGCCACGGGAGCATAAAAAGATGAATCGGCACATCGTAATCCTGGGTAGCGGGTTCGCCGGACTGGCGGCAGCAAAGGCTTTAGCTGACAAGGACGTAACTGTCTCTGTCGTCGATTCCAAAAACTACCACTTGTTCCAGCCTCTCCTTTACCAAGTGGCTTCAGGGGATCTTGATGCTGAAGCGGTCGCGACTCCGATTCGTCGGATCCTAAAAAAGAGGAATCTGCGGTTTATTCTGAGCACAGTAAGCGGATTGAATCTGGACCGCCGGATTGTCCACATGGAGGACGGAACCGATCTCTCTTATGACAAATTGATGATTGCACTGGGAAGCTCCACCAATTTCCATGGAAAGACGGGTATTGCCCATCATGCCTATCATCTGAAAGGTTTGCCGGAAGCAGAGGCATTACGATCGCAGATCCTCCTAGCCCTGGAGCGGGCTTCTCGATGCCAGGATCTAGGAGAACGCCAGTCCTGGCTTAGCTTTGTTATTGCCGGTGGAGGAACGACAGGCGTCGAGTTCTGCTGTGCACTATTGGAGCTTTTTCGTATACTCTTACCCCGCGACTACCCTGAACTCGATCCCACAGAGGTATCGGTGCACATCCTTCAGGGAGAATCAGTTCTCCTGCCAGGATTTGATCCTTCCCTTCGAGCATACACAAAGATTCGACTGAACGCTCTGGGAGCACAAATCCGGCTCGAGACCCATGTAGAAGATTTTGATGGACTGACGGTTCAATGCAACAGAGGTGGATCTATCTTCTCTCGAACACTGGTATGGGCAGCAGGTGTTATGCCACACCCGCTCGTTGTCACGCTGCCAGGCGAGAAGGTCCATGGAGGCCGGATTCCCGTCAACGATCACATGCAACTGTCAGGGTACCCCGATGTCTTTGTTCTGGGAGATCTTGCCGCTAGCGGAGGAATGGAAGATTGGCCGCAAGTGGCACCCTTTGCCATTCAGAGCGCACGCCATGCGGCGCAGGTTGTTCTCTCCACATGGAACCTTGCCCGGGCTCCCACTCCTTTCCGTTACCGGGATCCAGGAAGCATGGTGGTTCTGGGCCGATATGACGCCGTCTGCCAGATCCCTCGATGGAACGTAAAGTGGCATGGTCGAGGTGCCTGGATGCTCTGGTTATTCGTGCACCTCTACTCGATTGTCGGCACGCGCAACCGGGCTCTCACCCTGCTCGATTGGGGCACGGACTACCTGTTCCATAGCGCTGTGGTAGAACTGATCCGGCGTTAGGATATGTCCTGAAATAAGATGAACAGTTCATAATGGACAGTACTCCATTTTATCTTTTTAATTGTTCAAGTTAAATGTGGACAAGTCCTGGGGATCAGGGATGCAGGGCAGAGAGGGAGAGATTTCCAGGAAAAGCCAAGGGGAGGACATCGAGAAGCTCTGTCCGTTTCTTATGGCGTTCGGGAGGCCGAAGAGGGTATTCTGGGGACCCCGCGGTTCCGGAGAGACCAAGTCCCTCTCGGGCCGGTGGAACGAGAGCTTCACCAACGGTGCGACTGGGGCATGAAAAAGACTTGGGGAAAGCTCCATGACTGGAAATGGTACAAGATGCATCTGTCGGTTGCAGAAGATGGTCTCTGTTCACGACAGCAAGATGGCACCAGAGTTGATCAGGAAAACGGTCACACGAAAATCCTTCCTCAGTTATTGGAAAACCTCGGCGAGGGGAATCGATAAACCGGGGAAAAGGGGAGACTCGAGAAGATCCCTCTTGCTGTGTTCGAGTGGAGCCGGATAATGCCCACAGGCAAGACGGAAGACCTGACCTGTTTCCGTTTCCGGATCCACGATCCAGTATTCAGAAACCCCAAACCGCTGGGTGAGGGAATGTTTCACCCGGCGGTCGGCCGTTTCCGTTGACGGGGACAGGATCTCGACTGTCAGGTCCGGAACGCCCTGGATGTTCTTTTCAGTAATGATGGACAAATGCTCCTTCGAGACAAAGACCAAGTCCGGCTCGACCACCTGAAGTGGGTCTTTGGAAAAGACCACGTCGCAGGGGGCGGCGAAGACTTCTCCGATTGGCGACCGATCAAGATATGTTCCAATAATGATAGACATCCTCAAAGAAATTCTTTGATGCCGGGGACTGGGGGACGGGGTCATGCAAAGCTCTCCATCGATCATCTCGGTGCGAAAGGAACCCCCTTCCGGGAGCGACATGAATTCCTCGTAGGTCCATTCTTTGAGACTGGCCGTTTTCATCAAAACCTCCTTCCAGAACGTGCATATCCTACCATTATGCTCCGTTTTTGGGTTCATTCCAACCTCAAAAAACGGTGCTCATGGATGATATTTTCCTATGCGCTTGATTCCTCCCTGATTGACAGTCAGAGCCAATTTCAGCGCGATATTAAGGATGGAACAGAACAAGGGGTGTCAACGAAGAAAATGACGCCATTTTCTGCCTCTCGCAACATCAAAGGGGGAAGAGCCTTTATTTTTGCAAGAAGCTCTTCAGTGCCCGTTTTTTCAGAACACCTGAACCTTAGGACTGGTGAATCGGGGAATAAAATTGGCAATATCCCATCGGACTCACTGGGCCTTCAACGACTTCGCAGAGTCCCATTTTTTCCATCATTTTGCCATTCATTCTTTCCATTGGCATTCCCTGCATCATCCCGCCCATCCCGGGCATGTTTCCCATCATCTGTTTCATTTGCGGATTGGCAGGAAGAAAATGTGTGCAATTCATACACATTTTTCCTTTGTCAGGATGAGACTGATAGCGGGCGATCTTTTTGCTGATTTTTTTTGTTTCTGCAAAAGCAGGATTTCTTTCAAGCAAGATCCATCCGGATCCCAATAATAATGCAAAAACCGGTATGTATCGCAAAAAATCTCTTCGAGAAACACCACTTTCAAGACTTGTCAACGATTTTTCATCCATGCGTTCCTCCCATTCCATCAGCGGCTACTCCGAATCGTCCGCTCTTTTTAATGGAAGCCCCTCTCCCGGAATCGGATGTTCCGGGAGAGTTCCCTGTCACAGGAGAGCCTGGATTTCCCATGTACAGAGGAGGCTCCACCAAAAAATCTATGGGAGAGCGAACAAGCCCGACTTGTTCACTTTTTTTGAATGATCTCCAATAGAAGCGATTCATCCCTGATCATCTGGTCCATCATTTTGTTCATGACAAGGTTGTACTGGTCCATCCTGCGATCAGATCTGACGATATCCGCGATCGTCGTCATCCGTCCCATTTTCATGCTTTCTTTCATCAGCTCGTTCATTTCTTTCCGCATGATTTTATTGTTGATCTTGATCATTTTTATTTGTGCCGCAAGAGCGTTCTGTCGCTCCATCCCGCTCGCCTTTTCAGCCAGCCTCAATTTCGCCTCGGATTTATCCATCTTCTGGTTCAGGAAGACATCCGCAGGATTGACTGCCCAGGCCCCTACGGGAAAGCCCAGGAAAAAGATCGCCGATGAAATGAAAATCCCTTTTTTCAACATGATGCACCTCCGATTATTAGTCCTTGTTATTGGGGTCTCCGATCGGGAAAATCCGGTCGATGGACCCCGTTCAATTTCCCATGCTCCATGAGCCATGGAGAATTTCCGTCAGGTTTTCTGCCCTGAGCTCAGTCTTTTCCATCGGAATCGTCACAAGTGTCAGTGCAGACATCCTTTTTCAAATCACGGCAGCTTTGAGATTTTTGTAATGACAGCAGCGCCATTGTCCTGAATGACATCAAAGCGGACATGCTCACCCTTTTTCAGGGAGGAGAGTAAAGACCTTTGCTTTACACTGAAGGCCATGGTCATTCCGCTCCAGCCGAACTCCTTGATCGGGCCGTGGGTGATCGTAACCGTCCCGGCTTTCGGATCCAGCGACTTTATGATCCCTTTTCCATGTCCGACGGATGCCTGCGCGCTATCTGCCCCGGAGGACATGTTGGGCATTCCGTTCATATCTCCCATCCCTCCCCCCATGTCGTCAGCCATGGCGAC
>JAKAYF010000059.1 GCA_021816465.1 Nitrospirota bacterium | reverse complement strand
CTTCCTCGGCGAAAGAGGAACATCCGCTCGTGAGATCGGAAACCCCTCCTACAGCGCAAAGCGCTTAGGAGCGGGAGAGTTCATTCCCCTTCGTAGAAGCTCTGCCGGAAACACTTTTCGGACAGGTCCTGTTTCCAAAGGAGACAGGGCTTGTCGCTATTTTTCCCACCGGAAACACTCAAAAAAAAGTCCCTGATATCCACAAATAATTCTGTTTCATGGCAATCAGCGCTTTCTCCCTCCTCTGGTCCATCTATTGCTTTGACAATGGAAACGAGTTCAACAGAGGAAGAGAGGTGTCTCTTGAGAGGGTTTCAGACAACAAGCAGCAAGATGCGGTACCTGTTTTTGGGGCAATTCATTTCCCAGGTCGGTGAAAACATTGCACGGGTGGCGTTACTTTATTTTATCTACCGGGAAACGCATTCCGTCGGTGCGGTTGCTTTAACGGGAGTCCTTCAGAACCTGCCTCCCCTTCTCCTATCCCCGGTTACGGGAGCACTTTTGGACCACCATGACAAACGGTCTTTTCTTCTTGTCCTGGATATTTTCAGGACCGTTCTCTCCCTCGCGATCCCGCTCCTTTATCTCCTTCACCTTCTGTCGATTCCAGCGGTGGAGGTTATTGTTTTTCTGACAACGATCTGTTCCGGTGCGTTTGGTCCCGGATTATACTCCTTTATCCCCTCCATCCTTGAACATGCCACGCCGGAAGAAATCCTCCGGGCCAACTCGACAATCCAGACAACCGGCAATGCCGGAATCCTGATCGGTCCCCTTCTCGGCGGCATCCTCCTGACCGGGATTGCTCCGCCTCTGGTGATGGGGATTGCGGCATTCACATTCCTGCTCTCGGTTGTGTTTCTCTGGAAGATAGAGAAGAAATCGCCCGGAACAGATAGAGTCCCCGTTCTGGAAGAACCCCTCTCCATCAGGAAAATCCTGGGCGTGCACGGGGCCAGGGAGATAGTTCGCTCGGGAGATCTTCTGAAATCCTTTCTGACCTATGCGGTTTTTGGTCTCCTGATCGTTCCACTGACACTTCTTCTGCCCGAGCTGGTCAATGACAGGCTCAAAAGCGGCGGAATGGCCTTCGGAGGGATCCTGACCTCTTTTGGGATGGGGCAGCTGGCCATGTCTGTCTTGATGTCCGGAGGACTTTTCAAAAAGACGGAGCAGAAGGGAACGATCGCTCCGATGGCCCTTCTGGCTGCAAGTGGACTGATCGTCCTTCTGGGGAACGCTGGCAATAACGCTGAAGCTTTTTTGGTGGCGTTTCTGATCGGGGGCATCCTGTCGGTCATCCATCCTGTGGTTCATGCGAATGTCTTCCGACATGCTCCCAAAGCGGCTCTGGGAAGCGTCATGAGCCTTTTAAGCGGCGGGTTCCTGCTTTTTGCCACGGTTGGATCGGCCCTTCTTCCCGCACTGACCGGCCATTTGGGTCTTGCAAGAACGTTTGAGATGTTGGGAGCGGTTTCCCTTATTGCCGGGCTTCTTTTCCTCTCTCCGCCATTTTCGATCGCTCTTTTCAGAAAAAGGACCACAGGCCAGGCGGGGCAGAAAAGGAACCGTCTCCAGACGATCCAAAATGTCTATCAGGATTGAGAAGAAAAGTGGCAACAACGGTTATTCCGCTGTGGCTTTCCTCTTCTCGGAGAGAACAAGGAGGAGGCCGCAGGCAACGGCTCCGATCGTCATCATTGAGGAGACAGAGTAGGGTACCCCTGCTCCCTTGAGCATCATGACGGGGCCGATCAGTGCCCCGAGGGAACTCCCTGAATCTCCGACGAACTGGATGGCACCCATCCCCCGCCCCCGCATCTCGTGGGGGATGAATGTATCGAGAAAAAGAAGCAGGTTGATCCAGACAAGCCCCGCTCCAATCCCCAGAAGGATCAGCGCTCCATACAATCCGCTTCCGCTCAAATCTTTTGCGAATAGAAAAAGCCCGCAAAATATCATCAGAAAACCTGTTGTTGCGAGAATGGCAGGATGGCCCCACCGGTCGGCGATTCGGCCGGACAGCAGGGAAAAACCGGCCGAACAGAATGCCTCGATGGCGAGAAGGACCCCTGCCGTTCCCTGCGATTTCAGGTGGACAATGGAAAGATGGCGATGATGGACCCACAGAACAAGGGTTGAAAGAAGAACGCCCTGAAGGGAGAAGGTAAAGATAAAAACCATGATGAACAGAGGAACGAATCTGAAGTTCCAGCGAATCTTGACCTTCTCGGAGCCTTTTTTCCGGAACAATGAGGCTTTTCCAAGATCGGGCAAGGTCAGGAAGGCAACGGCAAAAGCCGTGAAAAGGGCAAACATCGCCAGTAAAAAGGTCGTCACTTCTCCCAGAAACGTGACAAGAACCCCCCCGAGAATAAATCCAAGAGGCGTTCCGGAAGACTGTGCGGCCCTGACAATCGAGGTCGATTTTCCCCGCGAATCCGTTCCCCCGGCAAACAGAGCCAGGGTCTGCGCCGATACAAAGACACATGCGGAACCAATCCCATGAAGCAGCCGGCCTGAAAAAAAGAATGCGCCCTCTTTTCCGGTGAGACTGCCCAGGGCGAACAAGGCCATGACCACCATATTGACCAGGATCCCCGAGAGAAAGACAACGCGTCCCCCGAAGCGGTCAACAAGCGTTCCGACAATGGGTGCAAACACCATTCTGACAAGACGGTTGGCCGCCATGATCAGGCCAATGAAAGAAAGGGAAACTCCGGCATCAAGGGCCGCCAGGGGAAGAACCGGAAAGGCCATTCCCCCGCCGACTCCGGAGAGAAGGACTCCCGGCACAATGGAAAAACCTGGTCGACCGGAAAGCTGGCTTTTAAAAAACCTCAACACCTGGAGTTTCCGGAGAGTTTTTTCAAGATGGGACGCTGCCGGCTAAACAGGAGTGCAGGAAGGTCCTGACAAGACCCCATGCTTTTTTCGCGCTTTCAAGGTGGTAGGAGTTTCTCCGGCCATTGAAAAAACCGTGCCCCGCTCCCGGATAGGTCGCCAGGACATATTCTTTCTTCATCTCTCCCAAGGTCTGGACGATCTTTGCGTGCTCGGACGGCGGGATCGACGGATCCTCCGCTCCATAGAGGAAGAGAACCGGATGGGCGAGCTTGTCCGCCTTTGAAAGGACCCCTTCCCTTCCCAGTCGGTCTTTTCCTTCGATTCCCAGAGAACCGGGGTAGAAGGCAACGGAAGCCTTGAGTTTCTCCGGATAACTTGCAAGAGAAAGAAACGACAGCCGTCCACCCATGCAGAACCCGGTGACAGCCAGACTTCCGGGATCAACTTCTTTTTGATGGCTCAAAAAATCAATCGCCATGCCGATTTCCGCAACAACCTCAGAATCCTTGAGTTTTGAAAGATGTTCAATGGCGGGGGTGAAGTTGTCGTAGTCGTAAAGAGCCCCATGATAAACGTCCGGAGCCAGTGCCGCATATCCTTCCCTGGCAAAGAGACGAACAACATCCACCACAAAATCGTTCAGGCCAAAAGCTTCCATGATGACGATAACCGCAGGGTGCGGGCCCTTTCCGTCAGGCAGGGCCATCACCCCGGTCAAGCCTTTTCCCAGCTCGACCTTTGTGGTTTTGATTTCGGCAAAAAGCCCATTTTTGCCCCACTCTTCAAAGACATGATCCATTTGTTGTTTTTGCTCCAAGGCGCACTCCTTTGATTTGATGTGGTTCCGGATGCTTGAACAGCGGGTTCCGTTCTTGAGAAAGGGAACCCGTACGATATCCCGAACATTGGCACGGTCCGGGATTTTTTGGGGGATTGACTCAGAAGCTTTCGAATGGCTCTGCCTTTTATAACATATTTGGTCCGGGGTATTCACGGGTACGACACTTCAAAAGGGCATGGATAAATCGATCGTGTCGAAAATCCGGGCGAGCGTCCGGAACCAGAAAGAGATTCTGAGAAAGCGGATTGATTCCCCGGGCATGGCCCGGAATCCGAGGTCGTGATGAGTCCGCATCTCTTCGTCCCGGTGGATTCGTTCGGAGGCTTCGACGGGCCGGACAACCAGCGTATCGAAAGGGTGCCTGTCCAGGGAGGTGGCTCGACGGGAGCCTTCAGGCGTTTTTAGATTTTTTCCAGGTGGTCGGAGACCTCCCTGGCCGATTGCTCAATCGTTATGCCAAGAGTATGTTCCAGGATCGCGACGGCTTTTTCTTTAAGGTGAGGCCCCTTGACATCCTTCATCCCGTCGCTTGACCCGACATAGCCATCCCACAAGATCGTGTTCTGGTTGACGAGGAAGAGATGAAGGGCAACCTGTGCCTTGATCGTTGCCCCTGCCGCCATGTCGAAGGTTGAAATATAGGTCCCGAATCCGACAACGGAATGATCGATCTGAAACTGGTAATCAAGTATTGAGCCGCAAAGAACAGGCCCGGGATAGGAGGAGGATGCCCTGTAGCTTCCATCTTTTTCTTTTGTGATCCGACAGGAGAGATCGGGACGGTACTGGGCCTGTGCTCCAAAGTCCCGATATTGCCTGACAATGGATTGTGAGACATGTCTGGAAATGCTCTGGGGTGTTGTCAGAGTCCCGGTCCCCTGCCCCCACCCGGCAACATCGGGCATCGAGTTCGCTCCAAAGGAATAAAGCCTGAACCGATGGTCTGAAAGGGTCGTCACGATCAGGGTTTTATGTGACATTTCCAGAGACTGGTCCACTAATGGCGTATAGGAAAGAGCGATTCTGTTTTCAGAACAGGCAGGCATGAGAATCAAAAGGAAAAAAGAGACGATCGAGATCTTTTTCTTGAGAAAACGAACCATGGCAAGCCCCCCGAGGTGATCAGAGTCCTTTTGGTGAAGATCTGGTGAACTCTCCCGATCCTTAAAAGGTACTCCATCTTTTTCGTGAGCTCAAACATCCTTTGCCGTGAGGCAAGAACTTGATCATGGCATCGTGACCGTTTCGGTCTCCCGGTTCGTGGAGATGAAGCGAAGGAACCTCCTTGCCGTCAACATGCCCGGAGCAGTCGGTCCCCGAAGTCCAGAAAGAAGGGGAACCCGCCAAATGTCTACCGTGAACAGTTGGTGGGTTCCGGCAAGTGGAATCAGAGCTGGACACTAAGGCGCAACAGGGGCTCCGATGACAGGTGTCTTGACTGGAGACGCGATTCCCAGAAAGGTGGTCATTGTGAAGGGGCCGCTTCCGCCCGGAGCGGATGGTCCCCCGTTCGAGACCCAGATGTTCCCGGCCGAATCTATGGCAATTCCGGCAGGACCGGCCATCTGGTAGTTCTCAGAGAAGGTACAGCCGGTAAGTGTCGGAAGAGGCCCGGTATTTGATGTGCTCGTCGAGTCGCAGTAGGTAACCGGCGCCGCGTAGTTCCCCACGGGAAGTTCCGTCAGGCTGAACCCATTGGCCGTCCAGATGTTTCCGGCACCATCGACCGCGAGTCCGCTTGGAAAACCCCCTCCCGTAAACAGATAGTTTCCGTAGACGGTGCACCCGGAGCCGCTTCTGGTTCCGGTATTGCAATAGACAACAGGAGATGAGGGACTGATTGCCGGGATCTCCGTCAGCGTCCCGTTGCCATTTCCCACCCAGATGTTTCCGGACTGGTCGGAAACAATGTCTCCTGGTGCATTGAAGCCATAACTGACTGAACTGTAGGTGATTTTTGTACTGGTTCCAAGAGGGATTTCAGTGACCGATGGAGGTGGATTGCTCCCGGCGGTCGTCGTGCTTGATATGAACCATATATTTCCAGTGATATCCGTCGTAATCGCTCCGGCGGCGGATGTCGGCGATGCATACAGGGTTGGGGAGCCTGGCGAAGCTTCGGGGATACTGGTGATGTCGCTTCCGGAAACAAGAACGTTTCCAGAGGCGCTAATGGCTATTCCATCATCTCCGCTCAGGTGATAGCTCCCGGGATTGGTGCAACTGGATCCAGCATTGCAATAGGTCGTCGGCTGACTCGGAAGGGAGGGATTGATCTCCGTAATCATACTGATGCCGTTATTTCCAACCCAGACGTTTCCGAGAGCATCGATGGCGAGATCGTAGGGACCTTTGAGATCGTAGCTCGGATCGTTGTTGGTACAGCCGGAGGAACAGAAGGTGACAAAAGAGGAGGTTGACGTTGATCCGACAGGAATTTCAATGACGGCATTCGGTGTCGAATAAGAACCATAGCTTTCGGTCCAGATATCGCCTGCCTGGTCGACTGCGACGTTTTGGTATCCGTCTCCGCTAAAATCGAAGGAGGACAGCATGTAGGGCGTCGGTATCGTGATCGCTGCGTAGTGAAAGGGAAGCCCCTGAATCGTTGCAAGATGATCCGACAATCTCGTCAGGACGGCCGCTCCGGAGATGGATTGTTGTGATCCGGCGGTGGAGGCTGTTGTATTGACAATGTTGTGCAGTGCGTAAAGCATTGAGATGGTGTCGGAGGTTTTTGATATGCTGAGAATATCCGAAATCGTCTGGCACTGAGCGGGGTTCTGCACACATGCGGCAATCATGTTGGCCTGGGCTTCGAACTGGCTGGATCCGGTTTGTGAAGTGGAGACGCCGGATGCGTTGACGACCTTGCTGAAGGTGTTGAAAGCGGAAACCATGGCGGTCCGGGATGTGGTGGTAATGAGTCCGGAGGGGCCAATCAGGTTGAAAAAAGAGTGGACGTAGGAAACCGTGGTCAGCTCATTGACCACAATTTGTTGCGGCAGGGTGGTTCCTGCCTGCCCCAGTACGCTAAAAAGACGGGTATTGGGCGCAACGCCGTTGCCACCGGTGGCAACGATATAAATCCATGATCCGGAAGGGACATTTGCCGAAAAGGAAACCTCTCCGCTGGTGTCTGAGGTGCTGACTCCGATATTGGTGGATTGGCCCTGGTTGTAGTCATAGAAGTAGACAGTGGCACCGCTGATGGGTGAGGTTCCGCCGTATACCCGGGCAGAAAAACTTTCCGAAACAGCCCCGGCAGATCCACCCGATCCGGTTGTAGAGCCGCATCCGGACAGGGAAAAACTCCAGAAAAGAAGAGAATAATAAAAGAAATGTTTGACTCTGTCGCGCATGATTAAGCCTGGAGAACCCATGAATCTTCCTTTCAGCGGCCTTGAGTGGATTTTTAATAAAAATAAATAATCTTCTTTGAGGATTGTCAGTCATATTAAAAGTATTTTGTTATCATTGGATATTTAAGCGATATTAATATATGATAATTTATTATTAAAAACAAGATAATAAAATGGCTTGTCTTGTGAGACAGCGGAGCATCTCTTTCATGGGCGCTGGATTTGGTGTGGCGTTTTTTTCTCTCCAGGACGGTCTCCGCCCTGAAAATGAGTCTTCGGGCTTGATCGGCTGAGAAAACCCTTTATCCATCGGACAAAGATGAAGCACTCAACGTTCTTTTTGTTTCATGGAGACGAGCTCAGGTTCCTTCCGGGCGAAGGTGGTGGCTGGACGGTCTTTCGTCCCCGCAAATCCCGGAAATCCCAGACACCGGCTTTCATGGAGCCACCCCCCCTTCCCCTGACGCTTTCGGCGGTTGTCTCTGAGATTGTTGAGCAGATGTGGGTCAATGCTGCCCTTTTCGTTCTGTTTAAAACCCCGGACTCCCTCCATCAGGTCAGGGTCTCCCTGAGGAGGCTCGAAAGTTTTTGCCTCCTCCTGAAGATGCTTCCCGTCCCGCCTGCTCTTCTCCAAGAGTCTATGAATCTCGACATGGAGGCCCAAAGGCTGAGATCGCTCCTTGCTCCCGAAAGGGATTGGGAGGTTTTCTTTCAGTCGCTCTTTTCGAAGATGAAAAAACGGTTTTCAGCTCCGGAAGAACAACAGGTTCTTTCTCTGGTCGTCAAAAACCGGAAAAAGAAAGCCTCGAGAAAAGCCAGAACGGCCCTTGATTCCATGCGGTTTGTTGAGATGTTACTCGAAACAGAAAGCTTGAAAAGAAAAGTTTTGATAATCAAAGCCCAGGAAACTCTTGAGGAGTTCCGGGGACAGGCACTTGTTTCCATCGAAAAAGAAGTAATGAGAAGGTCTCTTGCGGGAAGCTCCAGAAAAAAGCTTCACCGTCTGCGCATTGCCCTGAAAACCTTCCGGTATGTCTCTGGATTTTTTCCGGGAGAGAAGGCAGAAAAGTCTGGATGGCTGGAGCAGGGCGCCGTTTTGTCTGCCCTCGATCGCCTGGGGGATCTCAACGACCTTTATTGTTTCCGAAGGCGTTTGATCAAGATCCGACAAGGGGAAGAATCGGGAAAGAGAAGGCTGGTCATGGACCGTTTCATCAGATGGGTCCGGAGAAAAGAGAAAAAAAGCCTTTCCCGTACCGCAGGCGCTGTCCTCTTCCAGGGTCCGGAAAAGGACAGCAGGTAATCTCGGCGAAAGGGAAAAAAAAATCCCGTAGATCAAGATGCGTGGAGTGTGCAAAAATGGATTGATAACCATGTGGGGCTCATCGTGATGGACAGGACCGACATTTTCCTTTCACAGGAACAGAAGGAGTACTAGCATGAATCATGTCAATCTGGATGCCGTCAAGAAAACAATCGAGATTTTTTCGAGAGAACCTGAAAAAGCGCTCAAGGAAAATGTCCTGAACGGCGAGTGGGTGACGGGGGCATCTGGTCCCCAGTTCAAGGCAGATCTGGCTTTTGAAAAGGGATCGGCGGTCTTGACGATGGACAACCCAACCCCGATGGGGGGAACGGGGAGTGCTCCGAATCCTCTCCAGTATTGCCTCTTTGGAATGGCCTCCTGTTTTGCCTCAACCTATGTCATGGTGGCGACACAAAAAGGGGTGGAGATCGAAAAACTCTCGATCCAGGTCAAAAATACAGTCGACATGACACGCCCTCTTGGAATTTCAAAAAATCCTTTGACCGAGGGAATCAAGATCACCTTGACGGTGAAGAGCAAGGCGTCCGGGGAGGTTTTGAAGGAAATCGAGGATCTTTCCCGGGAGCAGTGTCCGGCGGTCTACTGTATCACCAACCCGATTCCTCTTTCTGTTGAACTGATCGCTGAACGATAATCGGGGCCTTTGTTTTTCTTTTGGTTATAGAACGATCTTATGGGGGAGAAGATCTTCCTTCTCCCTCCAAGTCAATTTCCTTTCCGCGACAATTCGGAAGCGACCGCATCGGCACCGGCGGTGATGAAACCCTCCAGGGCGTCCGTTGCCAAAACCTCCTTCATGGCCCGGATAAGGTCTTTTTTGGCCTCGGCAGAAAGCGAGGATTTCCCTTTTGACAGATTCCGGACAGTCTTTCTGTAGTGAAGGAGATAACGTCTCTGGGAGGCAACCAGATCCATCGGAGGACCGGGATTTCCGTGGCCCGTGTAAAGAGTCCCCACCCCCTGCAGTTCCTTTTCGATGACATCCAGACTGGAAAGCCAGTCCAGAGAGTGACCGTCGTTCATGAAGGAGTGGACTCCCCCAAACACCACATCTCCGACGAAGACCGCTTGGCGAGACGTTCCAACCGTCCAGAAAAGATCGCAGTGGGATTCCCCTGGACCCAGTTCCCGAACGGTGAACGGGACCCCGTCAAAGAGTAGTGTTTCCCGGTCAGAAACCAATCGGTCGGGAAAAACCCGCTCTTTGGGCCATTCTTCCCCAAAAACAGGGCGCCACTGAATTTCTTTGGCATCGTCGATCCGGCGCATGGTCCGGTCGACGCTTTCGGTGGCGATCACGGGAATATTTCCGAGGCCCATCAGGAGTTCACCCACCCCGTTATAGTGATCGGGGTGACCATGCGTAATAAGCACCGACCTCAGTGGTTTCCCGATAATGTCGGCGCGACGTCGAAGATTTCGGGCATCGGAGACGGTCATCATGGCATCGACAGCGACAAGTGATCCGGACGTTTCGATCAGAAAGGCATTGGTCAGGAAGGTGTTGGGGCCAGACGTGATCTGGTGAACGATAAAATCCGGGTCGGAACCCATGAATTCCTCTTTTTCCTTTGAACGGGTGATCACTTTAAAGGGATAATGCCAGAAATGCCCAGAACTCCCCGTCTGGCACATTATCGATTCCGAACTCTCATCATCTTGTTTCCCCCCCGCTGGAATTCGTAGGGAACTTCCTCTACCGTAATCCGGTAGCCCTCCCGGGCAAGAGTGTCTGTAACCGAATCAAGATGGCGGGAGGGAGTGGCTCCCAGTTCAAGAAGCGGGAAGATCCTGACTTCCCGTGCGACCCGGCACAGTTCCCTGATCGACTGGAGATGGAGCTCCTCCGAAAGGTGTTGACTGTATAGAAAAAGATAATGGGAGCAGAGCGCAAGTCCAAACTCCTGATCGTCAAAGGGAAGACCGGGAAGAGAGGCATCGATGTAGCGACCTTCCAGAAATCCGGCAAGATAGTCTTCCAGAAATCCGTTCATGGCCAAAAGGCGTGTCTCCCCCAAAACTTCGACCGACGGAATCGTCTTCCAGACAAATTCGTGGATATTTTTCCGGGTCTGATCGAGGACTGTGTCGAAGACTTGCCCGATCCGGCTCCGGATTTCTTCCCGGGAAAAGCGATAAAGGGGATCGGCCGAGACGACCTGCCCTCCCCTGGAGGTCAACTCGGCATTAAAGCTTGCCGGACCGTCGGCACATCCCAGAATTTTCTCTTTGAGATCCTGGGATGTGAGCGCGAACATTCCTGTGTACTCCTCAAAAGATCGTCCCCAGGGAACGACCTCTTCAAGACGAAAAGCCATTCTTTGCCTCCTGATTGCTTGATAAGTGGGTTCCCGGTTCTTGCCGGAGAATTTTCACCTCTGAAAACTGGATGACCGGCTCAATATTCGTATAGTTCGGGATATCGCCCTGAAGGAGACTCGCATGGGGGGTAAACGCAGAGACAAAGTCTTCCACCTGATCGAAGAGAAAATGGCACATTGCGACATAGATTGGGGAAGTTCCAGGAAGAACATCCTCAAGGGCACCTTCGACAGAGACCCCACGGAATCCCGGGTGGGCACCCAGTCGATCAATGGCCATGGGCATGTGTTTTTCGATGTAGTAATTCATATCGAACTGGCCTCCTTCCTTGCGGGGATAGAAGATGCTGACTTTGATCATTTTCTTATTCCTTCCTGAACATCTGCCCGGGCATTCCCCTTCTTAGCCCGCAGGGCAAGAGGGGGTCAAGCGGGCGGTTTTGTCTTCCATCATCGCATTAAGGTATT
>JAKAYF010000007.1 GCA_021816465.1 Nitrospirota bacterium | reverse complement strand
AAGCTCTGCCGGCTTCTTCAGAGAGCCGACGGGTACGGGTATTCATGGGCGACGACCGACAGAAAGGAGAGCGCATTCCTCCCCGCCGTGAACGGCGAGGTTTCCAATGCTCGCACAGGATGAAAAAGATCTCTGCCAGCTCCCTTTTCACCGTGAGCTTTCTCTTTGTGGCGAATCTGTGGTCGATCTTTGTGGATCCGCTTTGCTCGTTTGCGGGGGAGATCCGTTATTTCCCGACGGATGCGATGACTCGGGTCTATTCCGGCCTTGGAAACAATGTCCGGATCAAGGAAGTCCAGAGGCCCCTGGGAGTCAAGGATGGACGCAGTGTCATCGAAATTTCCCGGGAGATCTCCTACGTGAACTTTCCCCGGCGAAAGATTGTTGCGACCTACGGTGTCAACCCAAAAACCGGACGGGTTGTCCAGCTGACCTCGAGCTCGGCTTTTGGGGATCATATATGGACATTTCATCCGCCTCTTCTCATCTATCGCCTTCCCTTCAAAAAGGGGGACTCCTGGGATGTCCAGGATGGGCAGAACCGATCCCACAGCAAGGTCTGGGGAAAGGTGAGAGTCACTCTTCCTTTTGGGACCATGACCTGCTGGGTGGTGGAAAAGGTGATCACCTATGACCTGATCCGCCGGAAGAGCCCTCAAATCCTTTATGACTACTATGAACCGTCCCTGGGCTGGGTCGCTGAGGGGGCATGGGCCTCCGACGGTAAATGGCACTGGTCGAGAAAGCTGCTTTCGGTAAAGCGTTCTTCCTGATAACCGCTGACAGCTTTGGAAGGAGATCGTATTGGGAAAAGGCGAGCTTGCCCTTCAATGGGCTTTTATCTGCCTGATGCTCCTTGTTCTTGGCGGAGGTCTGTCGGTTGGTGGTCACCTGCTTGAGGAAAAGCGCGAGTTCTGCCTGACCTGCCATGAAATGAAACCCCTGGGGAAGGCCTATTATGCTTCAGGGGCGAGCCGTCACCACCAGAACTGCATTATCTGCCATTCCGGCCCCGGGGTTCTTGGTGCCCTTGGTGCACAGATGACGGGGGTCAAGGAGCTTCTGGTCCATGCTGTCGGGACTCCCCGTCCGGCCGTCAGGTTCGTGGGAGGCGTTGTCCCGAACGGGAATTGTCTGAAATGCCATACGCACGGTTATGTCCGGGCTGCTCACGAAGGGTTTCCTGCAAAGGAAAAATCCTGTGCGTTCTGTCATAACCACTATGAGAATTCAAGTTTCGGCGGGGAGATTCCCCTGGGGACATTCCCCGCCTCGGAGCTTTTGCCCGGTGGCGATGTCAGGAATTTTTTGAAAACTGTTTCCTATCCGGACTCTTCATACCATGCGTTTTTGGGGGGTGCAGCCACCCCTTCACGATAGCCCTTTCCCGCAGGGCATGCAGGGATGGTCCCTGCGATTTTTTTGTTGAATCAATCACTGGGTTTATGGAGGAATGACGATGAGCGAGATTTCTGAGATCCTGGCGAGGGAAGTGTTGGATTCCCGAGGAAACCCCACTGTTATGGTGGATGTCCTGCTGGAAAGCGGGGCACAGGGTTCCGCAATGGTTCCCTCGGGTGCTTCGACCGGATCGAGGGAAGCCCTTGAACTTCGGGATCAGGATCCTTCCCGATACCGTGGAAAGGGTTGCCTGAAAGCGATCGCTCATGTTCATGGAGTGATTCGGGAAACACTCATCGGACTTCCCGCCGACGAGCAGTCTCTCATCGATGAAACCATGTGCGCCATTGATGGCACGGAGAACAAGGGCCATCTGGGGGCCAATGCTATTTTGGGAGTCTCGATGGCGGTCGCCCGGGCGGCTTCGATGGATCATGACCTTCCTCTCTACCGTTATATCGGGGGCAGCCTTTCCAGAATCCTTCCAACTCCCTTCATGAATGTGATCAATGGAGGGGCCCATGCCGACAATAATCTCGACTTCCAGGAGTTCATGATTGTTCCCCACGGCGCGGAAAGCTATGGTGAAGCCCTCAGAATGGGGTCGGAGGTTTTCTGGACTCTTAAAAAAGTCCTCTCGGACAGAAAACTGACGACTCTTGTCGGTGACGAAGGCGGGTTTGCGCCAAGCCTTTCATCGCATGCCCAGGCAATGGATCTTCTGGTGGAAGCGATCCGGGAAGCCGGTTATGAGCCCGGGCAGGATGTTTCTCTGGCACTTGATGCGGCGGCAACGGAGTTTTTCAAGAACGGCGTCTACAGACTTTCCGGGGAAAACCTGACGCTGGGATCTGCCCAGATGATCGATTATTACGAGGAGCTCATCGCAAAGTACCCGATTGTGTCTATTGAGGACGGTCTTTCTGAAGATGACTGGGACGGATGGGTTGAGATGACGCGCAGGATTGGTGGGGCTGTACAGCTTGTTGGAGACGATCTTTTTGTGACGAATACACGCTACCTTGTCGAAGGAATCGAACGAAGGGCCGCTTCCGCGATTCTGGTCAAGCTCAATCAGGTGGGAACGGTCACCGAAACGGTCGATGCCACAACGATGGCACTCCAGAACCGGATGGGTGCGATGATATCACATCGTTCGGGAGAGACTGAAGATACCTTCATTGCCGATCTCGCGGTTGCTCTCGGAACCGGCCAGATCAAGACGGGATCTCTTTCCCGCGGAGAGCGGATGGCCAAATACAATCGGCTTCTTCAGATCGAGGAAGAGCTCGGTGACCAGGCCATTTATCTGGGTCTTGAAAACCTCCGAAGAAAGATGGACTGATGTCTGCACCAGGCGCTCGCCCTGAGCCGCAGGGAAATGACCGGAGACTTTTCATCTGGCTTTTTTTGATTGCCGGTGCCATTTTGCTGATCTATTCGGCGAGAGCGATCCTTTCCTCCGAAACAGGGCTTTATGCCCTGTTTCACTACCAGTTTGCAAGAAGAGACCTGATGTCCGAAAAAGAGGCTCTTTTAAAACATATCCAGGATGAAAAAAAGGAAGTGCACGATCTTTCGGTGGATCCGTTCGCACTGGAAAGAGTTGCCCGGGAACGTCAGCACAGGGTTCGCCCCGGGGAAATCCTGGTCCTTCCCGACAGACAGAATCTTCTTTCCCGATAACAAATAAGTTCTTTGCGTTTGTTCCCACGATGGTTTTGGGCGGAACGCCTTTTTCCGGCCGGTTTTTTCAGGGGCAGGATGAATCCCGGAGCTATTGCATCCAAATCCTGATGTGATTTAGGATGGATCGTGACCGCCCGTGCGGACTATTTTTTTTATTTATGGTTCGTTTGTGACCGGACTGAACGAAATATGGCTTGATTGGCTCGCAAAGGACGGTTTATATGATTTATTGTTATGTGTCTTAGAAGATGATTCCATCAAGAAAGGTTTACGGCGGTATTGGAACGTTTCTTGTTGAGATCATCGTTTGGATTGTTCTTGTCTTTTTCCCTGTTCTGGAGATGTCTCATGAGGATGCCCTCATTGGGCGCATTGACCATCGGATCGGTTCCCTTTCCCCAGTCCAGGATGATCTGACAGGGCTTCTGCGCGTTCTCCATACGGCACTCCTTTCCCGTCTGACACATCAGGGCTCTATCGAGCAGGCCCAGAAACGTTATGTCGATGGACTTTTCGTTCAGGCGACTTCCTTGCTGGCCGATATCGAGTCCAAAAAGGGTCTTCTGACACCCGAGTCCCGCTCCCTTTTGGGAAAACTCACAAGCCGCGTTGCGTCCCTCCATTCTGAGCTTTTGTTGCCTTCGCCCGTGGGAGATCTTCCCAGGGAGGCCATGCATGTGGATCTTCTTTCCCTCCGTTTTTCCTATGAGCTGACCCAGACGGTCAAACAGCTCGTTCATGAGCGGAGAATCCTGCTCGGGAAAAAGCACTACTGGCAGCTTCTGGAGCTTCTGGTCTTTTCCTTGATCATTCTCCGGATTCTTTTTTCATTCCTCTCTAAAAAACGTGAAGAGGAAACGTATCTGAGATGGGCCTCCGAGAGGACAAGCGATCTTGTGATCATTTTGTCTCCCGATGGCGAGATCCGTTATGTGAACCCGTCTCTTGCCCGTTATCTGTTTGCCGGAGAAAAAGAAGGGCCCGACAAGGCCCATGGCAGAAGAGTTGAGACCTCTCTTGCAGGACAATCGATTTTCCCCCTGTCCAGAAACTATCCCCTTTTCTCCCGGATTGCCGGCCAATGGAAGGCCCTGATCAGGGAAGGAGACGTTCGCAACATCGATTTCCCTTTTACCGGGGGGGATTCGGTCCTTCGCTGGTTTTCCCTCAGAATGACGGAGATTTCCGACGAACATCCCGGAGTTCGCGGGTACGAATGCCGCTTCGTCGATATCACCTCTCTCAAGAAAAGCGAAGGGGAGCTTGCAAGCCAGAAGGAATGGCTTCGTATCACGATGAACTCCATCGGAGACGGAGTTATCGCGATGGATCTGTCCGGCCACATTACCTTTATCAACCGCGTTGCCGCTTTTCTGATCGGAGTCGATGAGCAAGATGCCATGGGCAAGGATGTTTCCGAGGTGTTGGTCATCGTTCATGAGGAAAAAAAGGACCGGATCACGCTTCCTCTCTCACGGATCCTGAGAGAAGATGTCATCGCCTCGATTCCGGGGCCTGTGGCGATCAGAAGCCCCTCGGGAGACCTGATTCCGATATCGGATTCTCTCGCACCCATTCACAATCACCTGGGGGAGATCGTCGGCTCTATCTTTGTCTTTCAGGAAAGCACACAACGAAGGCAGGCCCAGGAAGCCATCTGGAACATGAAGTATCATGATCCGCTCACGGGGCTTCCAAACGACAGGCTTTTCCGGGAGCGCCTGGCTTCGTTCATCTCCCTTTATCCGGAAACGGGCAAGAGTGTCTGCGTCCTGGCCGTTGGAATCGATCATTTCAAGAAGATCAATGATACTTACGGCCATGCGTTGGGCAATGATTTTCTGCAGCAGTTTGCCTCCCGTCTTTCCAATGTCGTTTCTCCCGGAGATTCTCTCGCGAGACTTGGGGGGGACGAGTTTCTGGTCCTGATCTCGGACTTCCTTGATGCAGAGCGTATTTCGGAAAAATCGAGACACCTCCTGATGGAGATGCGGAAACCCTTTTTTCTGGGGGAACACAAGGTCTCGATGACCATATCGATCGGAATATCGGTCTTTCCCGATGATGGCCAGTCGGAGGATCTGTTGATCCGGAATGCCGATATTGCCCTGAATTCTGTCAAAGACAGGGGCAGAAACGATTTTCGTTTCTACTCTCCATTGATGAATCCGAACTCTCAGGAAGAAATTGAACTCCGGGAAGATCTCCTGGAAGCGATCCGGGAAGATGCCCTCGACTTGTACTACCAGCCGAAAGTTAATGCTCCGACAGGAGAAATTATAGGTTTTGAGGCTTTGGTCCGCTGGCATCATCCCCAAAAAGGGATTCTCCGTCCCCATCAGTTCATTAAGATGGCGGAAGAGCAGGGACTGATTGTCAGCCTGGGAGAGTGGGTTCTGAAGCGGGCGACCCGGGATGCCAAAATCCTGTGTGAACGCTTCCGCCGGATGAGCGTATCGGTGAACGTTTCTGTCCGGCAGCTCATTGAGCCGGATTTTTACGAGCATGTCAGAAGATCACTTCTGATATCAGGACTGGACCCTTCTCTATTGGTCCTTGAGGTGACGGAGTCGATCTTTGCCCGGGAAATTGCCGAGATAGAAATGAATGTCCAGAAGGTCAAGGAAATGGGGGTCAGACTTTCTCTCGATGATTTCGGGACAGGCTTTTCATCGTTGGGGAATCTGACCCGATTTTCGCCTGATGAGATCAAGGTGGATAAAAGTTTTGTCGATCAGATGCTGTCCGGGGGCAAGGAGCTTGAATTGATCCGCACGATGCTTTCAATCGGGCTGACGATGCGGATCAACGTGGTGATCGAAGGTGTTGAAACTGTCGAGCAGAGGGACTTTCTGTTCAAGCGAGGGGCGAATATCTTTCAGGGATATTTCTACAGCGAGCCGGTCCCCTATGAGGGGCTTGCCGCCCTGATGGAAAAGAATTTCCCTCCCGCAGGGGATGAGCGAACAGGACCAGGGCTTTTTCTGGACCGTTAGCGGGGAGCCATTGCATAAAGATAGCGCCATGTTGCCGGTTCCTTGGGATCCGGTATCTGGAAGAGAAGGGGCAAGACCTCTCCTTTGGCATCCTGGACTTCAAGGACAACCAGGTTCCCCTGAATCATGTGAACGCGAGCCCTGTTCATCACTTTCCACTGCATTCCCCTTGCGACATCCTGCGGAATTTTGTCTGACCAGTCCGGAACAGCCATGACAGCGGTAATGAGGTCAAGCTGGTAGGTTCCGGTATCCTCGCCCTCTGAGGCGACAAGATTTGTTGAGAGCTGCTTCCCGGCTCTTGCGACCCTGTTGACCTGCAGATTGTCAATCTTGCTTTGCAGATCGGCAATTCGCATGCTTTGGTATGTGAGGATCGAGACAGATGTCAGGAAGAGAAGGACAATGGATCCGATCGCAACTTTTCGTTCTTGAATCAATGCGCCTCCGTTAAGACAAAACATGCCGATGATTGTTTGCTTAAATCAGAACGACCCGCCAGGATATTCTCCCGGCAGGCCGCCCATTGGTTACTTCTTCTTGTGACGAGATGCCCTGCGGAGCTTCTTGTACTTGTGCTTCCGGATTTTCTTCCGGCGCTTTTTAATCACACTGGACATCTGTTGTCCTCTTTCCTGATGGCTGGTGAAACCCGCTGGATCCCTTCAGAAATCAACGGGCGGCCATGAATCCATGGCCTGACGATCCGGCAGTTCCCGGTTCTAAAACAGAAAGTTACATCCTAGCGGGTACCGATGAAAAATTCAACCCGTTTAAAGGCAGAAAGTCAGGGGGTGACCTCTTCCCCCTTCAACCCATTCATCTTCGACATTGGTCCAATGATGACCGTTGTCAGTTCTGAAGTGTGAATCAGGTCCTGTGCAGCCTTTTTGACTGAGTCTGGCGTTACTTCGCTGATCTTTTCCGGGTATTCGGTAAAATAGTCGATGCCCAGGGAATAGTTTTCTATAAACAGCAACAGGGAGGCGATCCTGTCGTCAGAGTCCATCCTGAAAGGAAAGGAGCCCAGAAGATTTTTCTTGACCGCGCTGACCTGTTTTGAGTCCGGAGTGACCTCTACACTTTTTTGAAGCTGTTTGTGAGTTTCGTTGATGACTTTTGCTGTATTTTCAGCATGCGTCTGGAAGCTGACAAAAAACGGACCACTGTGGCGCTCTGCATCAAGTCCGGAGTAGATGTAGTAGACCAGTCCCATTTTCTGTCGTATCACATGGTTGAGTCGTGATGTCGTTGTTCCGCCGACAAGCTGGTTCATGACGAGTGCATTGTAAAAGAGCGGATCTTTCCTGGAAATGCCAGGAAGCCCCATCAGGACCGTTGTCTGGGCAAGGTCTTCGCGGTCAATCAGGTAGGTCTTTCCCCCATTGGCCCAGGTGGTCTTTTTCCCGACCGGACTCTGGGAAGGAGACGCTTTCCTGGTCCAGGAGCCAAACTCCCTGTTGACGAGATCGATCGCTTTTTGATTGCTGATGTCTCCCGAAAAGGTGATGATCGTTCGTTCCGGGGTGTACCAGGTCCGGTAGAACGCCAGAACATCCTGGCGGCCGATACTGGAGATTGTCTTGACCGTTCCCGACGCGGGATGGCCATAGGGTCCGTTCCCCATCATTTTCTTGTAGAGCAGGTTTCTGGCGACCGGTCCAGGGTGGTCTTTTTCATCGGCCAGTTCGGCGAGGGCCATCTGCTGATTCTTTTTGAAGTCTTCTGCGGGGAATGTCGGAGCCTGAACCATTTCTGCGGCAAGGGAAAACAGGGGCTCGAGGTCTTCTGTCAGGACCTTGCCAGAGACGGTCGTCAAGTCTCTTCCCGCCTGGGCGTCAAGTCCTCCTCCCGAACTGTCAATGGCGCGAAAGATGGAAAGGGCGTCATGGTTCTTTGTCCCCCGGTCAAGAAGGGATGCCGTGAGGTCGGCCAATCCGTATTGTCCACGGGGATCCTGGGCGGAGCCTGCGCGGATTCCGATCCGAAAGGAGACCACCGGAACCACCGGACGGGGGATGACCAGGACCGTAATGCCGTTTGGAAGCACGGTCCTGGTAACGGTGGTGTTGAGAATCTGGATGTTCCGGCTCTGCGCCCCGCCTTCCTGGGTGGTCGTGGCGACCGGTCCAGGTGTTGTATGGGCACATGCCGAGAGGGAAATGGCGGTAGTGAAAAACAGGATCCCGGTTAAGGCCTTCTTTGTCATGAATCGCTCCTTTTTCATCGTACGAGGCTTCCTGGTTTTCTGAAGACCGGTTTTTTCGGTTTGCCTGCTGGATAAAGGTAGCCGATTGTTTCGGAGTGGCTGTTGAGATATTTTCTGGCAACCCGGGTCACATCGGCCGGGGTTACCGCCTGAATGTTTTTGACGTAGTCGTCAAGATAGCTCATGGGCACGCCGAGTGTTGCCATCTCTCCGAGGAGCATTCCCATTCCGAATGTCGATTCCTGACTCATCAGGAATTCCGAGACGAGTCCCTTTTTGGCGCGATCCAGGGCGGATTGGGAAACAGGATGGTTCTTAAGTGAGCTGATGACCGACGTCAACTCCCTTTTCAGGAATGGCGGTGTTGTTTTCGGCATCCCCTGCGCATAGAAATAGAAGAGGGACGGCCCTTGTGTGAGGGGGTCATAGGAACCTTCGGCATCAACCGCCATGGGATGCTCATAGACCATCTTCCTGTAGAGGATTGAGGATCTTCCTCCCGACAGGAGCGCCGAAAGAACTGTGAGGGGATATTGATCCGGATTCTTGAAGTTCGGGGCATGAAAGGCCAGCATTGTCACCGGAAGCATTGCCGGTTTGTGGAGCACGACAAGCTTGAGTTTTTTCTGTGGCCGGTCGAGGTGGATATGTCTTTTGGGAAGAACTCCTCTGGGAATGGACCCGAAATAATCACCCACCTGCCGGATCATGCTGGACTCCTTGACCGGTCCGACGATGACAATCGTGGCATTGTTGGGCATGTAGTTCTGTCGATAGTAGTTTCGAAGATCCTTCTGGGTAATCCTCTTGATATCGTCTTCCCAGCCGATTACGGGGTTGTGGTAGGGGTGGACGACGAACGCCCGCGCATAAACACGCTCCACTAAAAGCTGCGTGGGGTCATCATAGTCGTTTCGTCTTTCTTCGAGCACAATTTTCCGTTCTCGCTCAATTTGTGACTTTTTGAGGGAAAGATTTTTCATCCTGTCGGATTCGATTGCGAAGGAAAGAGGAAGATTGCCCGGGGGCAGATTCTCGAAAAAGGCAGTGAAGTCGTAGTTGGTGAAGGCATTGGACTGTCCTCCGACATCGTTGACCTTTTGGTCGAGGACCCCATGCGGGAACTTTGGCGTTCCTGTGAACATCATGTGTTCGAGAAAGTGGGAAATGCCCGTTTTGGGTTGTTTTTCATCAATGGAGCCCACTTTGTACCAGATCTGGAATGTGACGATCGGGGAGTAGGGGTTTTCGACGGTGATGAGTCTTAGCCCATTGGGAAAGGTGTGGATTTTGGGTTTTGGCGTATAGGTTTGGTCGGCATCGGCAGAAAATGGCGCAACAATAAGAACCAAGAGGGAAAGGACGACCAGAAGCAATGATCTGGTTCCCATGGTTCCGGCATTTCTGGCGGGCTTTCTTTTTCTGGAAAGACAATCCCTGAGGATGGACTTCTTTGACATTAAGAACTCCCTTTTTAGGTGATGTAAAAAGCCCCGCACCGGGGCCATGGATTGTAACGGATCAGACGGTGAGGGTTCTTTTTTCCTCAAGGTCTATGAGCCGGGGCCATGTTCGGATATCTGTTCTTGAAGGATCGATGGCATCTCTCGTGGCGATAAAATACTTCCATTTCTCGGGTGTGTCGGGAGAGAGTGCTTCGTAAGACATGTTGAATGCGTGAACCTTCTCCGGATCCCTGGCATTGGGACTTTTGTCGAGGACCGCGGCAAGAATCTCGTCATCGGTTCGGGCAGATCCTGCGATGCTGGCAAAGGTTTCGTGGTCTATCTCCAGAAAATCAAGACAAAAAACATCGAGGGGGCAGTTGTAGATGTACTCTCCAAGAGTGCCATTGTTTTTTGCACGAGCCTTGTCTGACATCCTTTTCAGGTGGTCGATTCCCCCGAGACGGTCAAATGGACTTCTTGGAAATTCTCTTGTCAGATCCATGCAAATCTCCTTTGTTGAGATTGTCTTGCTCCTCCTGGTAATCCCGTGCCATCCCGAAGCACGGAACTGTTCCGGGGCGGGATCGGAGCATGTCCTCATTGTCAGGATATCTGCTCGATTCTATAGGCAGACTGATCCTCAAGACAAGTTTTCCTGTTGCATTATCCGCCCGCAAGGTTCTGGGAATATTCCGGAACAAGAATCGCCGGATGATCCTGATCTTTTGCAAGGGCCAGACCTGGCAGTCCCGAGTCTCCCCCGATATTGATCCATTCAAGATCGGGGAATTGTTGAAATGCGAGACGGGTCATCATGGCTGAAACATGCCCGACCTCCGGATCCCTGCATTCAAGGAAGCAGACGGCATTTTTTCCTGATTCCGACAGCGCGAGCCATTGCCATGCTGCGGCCTCCCCCCGTAGCGAGAGAATGATCCCTGTCAGGCTCAAGTCCTTCCATTGGCTTTCGGCAACCAGGTGAGCCTGCTCGAGATCGTCCACCATCAGCCAATCCATTTCATTGCGGGCCTTTTTGCGGCGCATCTCAAAAAAACGCGACTTGATTTCATCTTTTCCCGGAGGCGGGGAGAGATCGCTCCAGATCCTGATTCCGGGATCCGGATCGATTCTGAGAAGACGGTTCAGTTCCCATCGATGGGATTTGTAACGGTTCCCCGCAGCCAGAAGGTACGGTTCTCGCAGAAGAATCCTTTCCGTATCCAGAAGTGTCGGAGGGGAAGCGGGAGAATGGAGGCATCTGATCCCGAGCGGCAAATTGTCGACCCTTCCGGGAAGTCCGTCATTAAGCTTGAAAAGCCAATCTGAAAGTTCGGCCCAAAATGGATTTTCGGAATCATGATCATAAAGGGTCCACTCAGGGGGGAAAGGGAGCCAGTGATACCCTGAGGATTCCGCAAGAAGAAAGGGACGATCAAGCCAGCTTCCGATACTGAAGTCGATTCCCCGTGCATTCAGAAAAAAGGAGACGGGATGGCAGGTTGAAAAAAACATCCGTCGTCTTTCGGATGTCAGGAGGCAAAGAGAGTTGTATCGACTGGGGGGAGGATAAGGAAGTCTGGTCGTGGGTCCGAATCGGGCCATGCGGGGACTCAGGTCTCGAGGGGCAAGAGGGGAAGAACCCCTTCGGCGGACTCTTTTTCAAGATGGGTGATCAGTTTTGTCCTGGCCTGGGCAGAAAGCTGTGGCCACTCGTTGTGACGGATGGTTTCGGCTTTTTCATGAAGGGTTTCTTGTGAAAGATGGATGGAGAAGGGACAGTTGGTATCGATTCCCAGCCATGGCGATCCTTCATGCAGGATGATGAGAAGAGGGTAGATCCTGCAGTCAAGTGGGTGTTTGGGCCATGAGCGGCAGCTCCATGACGATTCCTCAAGGAGGGCGCATTGCCAGAGGTCAAACTCTTCAATCCGGACCGGGATGAGTTCCGGGTTGGGGGCTCCCTGGAAATTTTCGGGAAGGATCGATCCGAGATCAGGCCGGGAGGCAAATGGAGTCTGTCGGTCCGGTTCCAGGAATCGGCAGCACAGTCGGCATTCCTGGCAAAATGACTGTGGAATGGTCAGCAGGTCCTCTGTCATGGTACCGGTGCCATCGCCAGATGATCTGGCGGATCTGTGAGCCGTTTTAAAAAGAGTCTGTCCTCCATGCTCTTGAGTAATCCCGTGAGTGTTTCCGGGTGGGTCGCGGAGATGAAGGTCGCTTCCGGGAAAAGGTGCGCAAGGGATTCTTTTTGCTCGGAGTCGAGAAGGTCTGCCTTGTTGATGACAAGAAGTCTTGGCTTTTCTCCGATCTCCATCTCGGTCAGAAGCGTTTCCACCTGCCCGATCTGGGCTTCGATGCTTGGATGGGAACCATCGGCAACATGGATGAGCAGATGAGCATCTTTCAGTTCGTCAAATGTGGATAGAAAAGCCCTTTTCAGGTCAGCGGGCAAATTCCGGATGAACCCGACCGTGTCTGTGAGGATGATTTCCCGCTCCCTGGGGAAACGGAGGCGACGGGATGTCGGGTCGAGTGTGGCAAAAAGCTTGTTTTCGGTGAGGACTTCCGATCCTGTAAGCTGGTTTAAAAGAGTGGATTTCCCAACATTTGTGTAGCCGACGAGGGAAACAATCGGCAGGCCGTTTTCCTGTCGTCGTTCCTTTCTTTGACGCCTTTCATCGCCGAGCCGGGAAAGTTTTTCCGTAAGGGATGTAATTCTGTCCCGGACACGGCGTCTGTCCTCTTCGAGCCGGGTTTCTCCCGGCCCTCTTCCTCCAATGCCTCCGGTCAGCCTTGAGAGAGCTGTCGAACGTTGCTCAAGGCGGGGAAGGAGATATTTGAGCTGGGCCACTTCCACCTGAAGCTTTCCGTCGCTTGAATGGGCTCTTCGGGCAAAAATGTCGAGAATCAGCTGGGTCCTGTCGATGATCTTGAGCTCTGTCAGTGCTGCGATGTTTCTGACCTGGGCCGGTGTCAGATTCTGCTCGAAGATAATGATCGTTGCTCCGACCTGGAGGGCATGGATGATCAGGACCTTCAGCCTGTCGGCGCTGAGGAGGGTGGCTGGATGCTGTGTCCTGAGTTTCTGGATTTCCTCACCAAGAACATGAACCCCCGCACTTTCTGCCAGCTCCCGCAGTTCCTCCATGCCGTCTTTCTGGGAGATGAGACTGTCTTTGGATGCAGAGACCAGAATGGCGCGCTCCTGATTTGATGTCTGGTGGCGTGAGCTCCCCTTGAATTCAGACAGGGCTTCTTCGATCTGCTCCACGGAGTCGGCCACTTCAAGGCGTTCGGCAGACAGTGGGATCGATTCGGTCACAAGCCAGGGTGTTGCTCCCTGTTTGTCCGGATTGATCAAGGCTTGGGAGAATCGTCTGATTCTTGGAGAATGTTCGTCGATATGGAGGACGATCTGGGCATCAAGCCTCAAAAGGGCCAGATCGTTCAGATCGTCCTGGTTGATGGGCTCTGTGCGGAGATGTGTATGGACAAGACGTATGCCCCGAAGAAGATGGTCTCCACCGCGCGAGGGGGGCAGTGTTTCAATATAGAGGTCCTTGGGGCCGCCGACGATCACGTCGAGGACCGTTCCTTCCCGGGAGATAAAAAGTCCGACTTGTCTTCCGATTTCGAAACTGACCTCCCCCATGACTCCGGCCAGTTCGGTCGTTACCCACATGAGGGGGGGAACTTTCCTTCGATAGAGTCGACCGAGTGCTTCCAGCTGATTTTTTTTAAGGCCGCGGATATTTCCTTTTATCTCTGGAATAAGATGCCTCCTGGTCCTTTGATGATCTTGACGAGTCCCATGTAGTAGGCGCATCGGGTGTCGTTCAGATCGTTGTTGAATGTCCGCTCTTCTCCGTCATCAAAGAGGATCCGAACGTAGGCAGCTCCTCCGGGAAGGGTTGATGTCGATAGATGGATAACTTTCCCTTCTCCCCACTCGGGGTGGTCCCGATGGGATGCCCGGTCGGAGAAGCGGAGAAAGATTCTTGTCCTGATATCCGGATCGTCGATCATAACACTTCCTGTTTTCAGCCGCGGGGCTTTTCCGTAATAGCCCGCCGGCGGTAAATGGGGTTCCCCGGACACATGGATGCTGCCCGGTCGATCATGATTCGTCCCTGACGGGGATGGTGCATGGACAGGAGAGCAAGCCCAACCCATGAGATATAACGGGGGTTCTGTGGATTGGCGGCGAGTGCTTCCTGAAAATGCTCCAGGGCTTTTTTCTTTGATCCTCCCACAAACCATGGTTTGAAGTAATATTCCATTGCGCGCGTAAAATGGGCACGCGGATCTTTCGGGGAGAGTTCGAGGGCTCTGGTGATTTCCTTCCGTGATCTCGAAGCGTAACGCATCCCGCCAGGAAATCCCTGGTATTGGGTTCTGATAAGGTCTGTCTCTCCCAGAAGAACCCATACGTCAGGATCTTTTTCATGACTTTTCCTGAGATTCTCGGCAATGAGACGCGCTTGCTTCAGGGCGAGAAGTCCTTCCGTCTGACTGCTTTTTCCGGGACGATCCCTGTAGAGTCTGGCCTTGAGGATGAGGAGCCTTGCCTTGTGGACAGGGTAGTCAGGCGACATGCGTGAGATAGCCCGGTCCACATCGCTGATCTTTCCCTTGCAGTCAAAGCTGTTTTGGTAGTCCACCGTTTCAGGGGAGGCCAGAACGAGTTCCGGCAAACTCCATGAAACAGCAAGCGCCAAAAAGAGAGCATAAAAGGAGAGAGCCGGGTTTTTTGCAAATCGACACTCGCCAGCCATTGTTATTGCCGTTTTTCCAGAATCCGGTTGAGCCCGTCGACAAGGTGGGATCGGGTGATCAATGTGTGCAACCCTGACTCTTTTCCTTTTTGAAGAGAGGCTTCATCGGTATGAAAGGCGAGTCCGACAAGGGATGTGTCCGGATAGGTCTTTTTGAGTCCGGCGACCATTTCCGGGAGGGTGTCTCCTGTTGACGCAATATCGAACAGGACGATGCGGGGTGGTGGTTCAATGGATTGAAGCGATTCCTTTTTATCGGCTCTCAGGAAGGTGAGGGAGTGATTTCTGGCGACTCCTTCAACTCTCGACCCGATCATGAAATCCTTTCCGAAAAACAGAAGACTCCGAACAGATTCTTTTTCAGTCCCGGCGTTCATTTTTGTCCTTTCGTTGCGGGGAGGATCTCTGTCATTCCTCCCATATAGGGTACGAGAGCTTTGGGAATGCCAACTGACCCGTCCGGTCTCTGCCCATTTTCCAGGATTGCGGCCACGGCTCGTCCGATGGCCACCCCCGACCCGTTTAATGTATGGGCAAAGCGGGTCTTTTTTGTGGCTGGGTCCCGGAAGCGGATCTGGGCCCGGCGTGCCTGAAAATCTCCAAAGTTGGAACAGGAGGAGATTTCCCGGTAGGTCTCCTGGGATGGCATCCAGACTTCAAGATCGTATGTTTTTGAGGAAGAGAATCCGAGATCCCCGGTGCACAGGGCCACTACCCTGTAAGGAAGCTCCAGGCCGATCAGAACTTTTTCCGCATCGGAGGTCAGCCTTTCGTGGTCGTCCCGGGATGTCTCCGGGGCGGTGATCCAGACCAGTTCGACCTTCTGAAACTGGTGCTGGCGGATGAGCCCCCTGGAGTCTCTTCCCGCCGCCCCGGCCTCTCTTCTGAAGCAGGCTGTCTGGGCAACCATCCGGATGGGAAGGGACGCGTGGTCCAGGATGGATTCCCTGAACATGTTGGTCAGCGGGACCTCCGCTGTGGGGATCAGGTACAGATCGTCTTCCGGGCAGTAAAACAGTTCTTCCTTGAACTTCGGAAGCTGTCCCGTCCCTCGAAGGGCCTCTTCCCTGACGAGGAATGGAACAGAATGTTCAGTATAGGCGCCTTGAAGAGTATGCAGGTCGATCATGTAGTTGGCCAGAGCGCGCTCAAGCCGCGCACCCGCACCGATGAGTGTCGAAAAACGGCTCCCGCTGACAAGGGCTGTGTGTTCAACATCCATGATCCCGAGTTCATGGCCCAGATCCCAGTGCGGTTTCGGTTCAAAGGGAAAGACGGTGGGCGTGCCCACTGTCCGGACCGTCACATTGTCAAGCTCTGATTTTCCCCGGGGAACATCAGAGGCGGGAATGTTCGGGATCATCCAGAGAAGTTCGTCCAGTTTTGCCTCGAGGGAGGCGAGGAGACCCTCATCTTTGGAGATCAGTTCGTTGACGGTTCTGGATTCGTCCATGAGGTCTTCTGTCGGCTGTCCATTGCGTTTTCTGGTCCCGATCTCCTGGGCCAGGCGATTTCGCTTTTCCCGAAGGGCTTCCCAAGCCTGCTTCAGTTGGCCGATTTCCGAGTCGAGTTTCCTGATGGGAGAAAAATCAAGGCTCTGACCCCGGGAGGCAAGGGCTTCCCGAATGGTTTCCTCTTCGTGTAGGATTCGTTTTTTATCGAGCATGCATTCTCCTGGTTCCGGGTTTGGAAATATCGAATCGACTTCCTTATTGTAGACTTGTTGCCTTTGCGGGAACAATGGGGAACAGGAAAGAGCGTGTTTTTCATTATGGTGCAGGAATCTTGGCTGGATCCCGGTTTTCCGGAGATGGTTGGATGAAGGGAGCGTTTGGTGGATAAGGATCCTTTGTTTCTGGGCAAACCGGCCAGGCCCCTGGTTCTCGGGGGCGGATCGTGGGGGACGGCCCTCGCGTTTCACCTGGCGTCAAAGGGGCTTCCTGTAACCTTGTGGGTCAGGGATGAGACCTTGTGCGCGATGATTGCGTCAGACAGGGAGAACAGGGTTTATCTGCCCGGAGCCATTTTTCCGGAGAGTCTGGTTGTTTCTTCAAACCTTCGGGAGTCCCTTGAGGCGGCAAACTTTATTGTCCTGGCGATCCCTTGCCAGGGGGTTCGGGCCACGATGGAGAGCCTGTCGGCATTGGGAGAGAGCCGTCTGCCGATTGTCAGCGGGACAAAGGGAATCGAGCAGGGATCACTCCGGATGGTCTCCGAGATCGTTTCGGAGTGCTACTCATCGAACCCTGATCATTATGCTGTTCTGTCCGGACCGTCTTTTGCCAGGGAAGTTGTCCGAAGTTCTCCGACGGCTGTTGTTGTCGCAAGTCACTCCCAGACGATGGCAAAAGAGATACAGCTTTTGTTCAACACAAACTGTTTCAAGGTCTATACCAGGACGGATGTCAAGGGGCTCGAAATATGCGGTGCCCTGAAAAATGTCATCGCTCTTGCTGCAGGAATCTCTGATGGGATGGGGCTGGGTGCGAACTCAAGAGCTGCCCTTCTAACCAGGGGACTGGCCGAAATGACGCGCCTGGGAGTCGCCCTCGGAGCAAAAGCGACAACATTTTCCGGTCTTGGCGGTGTCGGGGATCTGTACCTCACTGCAACGGGAGAGCAGAGCCGCAACCGGACCGTGGGGGTCCGTCTGGGAAGGGGAGAAAAACTTCCCGACATTCTTCGGGACCTGGGGCAGGTTGCGGAAGGGGTGACCACTGCCCAGTCTGCACACATGCTTGCAATGAGGCACGGGGTCGATCTTCCGGTGACGAGGGCCGTATACCGCCTTTTGTATGAAGGAGCAACGCTGGTGGATGTTCTGCGGGACATCATGGATCGACCGATGAAGGATGAGGAAGAATTTTGATGGCAAAAATCCTGGTTCTTTTCTACAGCACCTGGGGACATGTCCAGACTCTGGCGGAGGAGGTGGCCAAAGGCGCGGAGGAAGTCAGTCGCGCGAACGTATCGATCAAGCGGGTTCCTGAAACGATGGCCGATGAGACACTCCAGGAAATCGGAGGCCTGACCGAGTCTCCATATGAGGTCGCATCTCCCGGGGAGCTTTCCCTCTATGACGCTGTTATTTTTGGAACCCCGACGAGGTTCGGAAACATGTGCTCCCAGATGCGGACATTTCTTGACCAGACGGGAGAGATCTGGGCCAATGGCGGACTGATCGGGAAAGTTGGAAGCGTTTTTGTCAGCACTGCCAGCCAGCATGGCGGACATGAAACAACGATCGCTTCATTTCATACAACCCTTTTTCATCATGGAATGGTGGTTGTGGGTGTTCCCTACAGCTGTCCTGAGCTGTCCGGCTCCACCGAGGTAACAGGGGGGTCGCCTTATGGAGCCGGAACAATCGCCGGTGGTGATGGATCAAGGACCCCAAGCCAGAGGGAGAAGGCCATTGCCAGATTCCAGGGGGGACATGTTGCTTCAATCGCGGTGCGCCTTTTCGGTTGATCCTGTTGCGTCCGGTGCGTTTTGCCGGGCGAGTCACCCCTGTCCTTGAGGATCCATGGCCTTTCCCCATACAATAGCATAAAGAGGAGGATTCAGATGAAACCGGTTCCGAAAGAAGTGATGCCACATGAGGGAAGAGCTGTGAGGATCCTGTGGCAGGACGACCATGAAAGTATCTACAGCAATGCGTATCTGAGGGAAAATTGCCAGTGTGCGGAGTGTATCCACGAGTGGACTGGCGAGAAGCTGATCCCGCCTGGGAAAATCTCTCCTGATATCAGGCCCGTCTCGGTTAGCCCGGTTGGCAACTATGCCATTTCGATCCACTTCAGCGATGGACACCAGACCGGTGTCTACTCTTTTGATCTTCTCCGGAAGATCTGTCCGTGCGCTCTCTGCAAGGCAGCCTGACCGGGATCAGGCTGTGCCGGAGAGTTTTTTGATCGCGGATTTGAAGGATGAGAAGATGGAATCCTGACGCCTGACCGCGATGTCGATGAGGCGCTTTAAAATCGATCCTCCCATGGACTCCTTCATTTTCTGGATCTGCACTTCAATCATCGTGCCGAACTGCTGAATATCACCCATTCTGCCATTTAACGCAGTCATGTTTTCGGTCACTGTCTGAAGCTCAATACGGATGGATCCGATAGTGCGGTCGATTTCTTCGACCGATTTTCGTGTTCTGTCGGAAAGCTTTTTGATCTCTTCCGCGACGACAGCAAAGCCCCGTCCTGCTTCTTTTGCGTGGGCGGCCTCGATTGCTGCGTTGATCGACAGAAGATTCACCTGGGTTGAGATTTCCTTGATCTCTCGACCAATGCCGGAGATGTCGCCCAGCACGTTCCGGAATTTATGAAGGTTTTCCAGAACGGCTTTTCCTTCGGAGACAATCTCCTCCGTATCGACTTTTTCCTGGTATTGTTCGAGGACGGAGGCCAGTGCCGAAACGTTGGCATCGTTCAGGCTCTTGACCTCTTCAAACTGGGTTATGTAGTTCCTGAGAAAGGACATGTTCGTCATGGACTCTCCCAGGTGATGAACGACCGAGTCGGCATTCTCCCGGGAGAGCGTGAGCGATTGGTCAGCGTTTCTTAAGGCCATTTTTTCCCCCTCAGAGATTCATGACATCAAATCCGCACCGAATTCCGGCGATCCAGTCAAAAAACTTTCCGACCATTTCATCCTTGAAAATTGATCCATGCTGGGGTGCAATCATCTTGACCGGAAGTCTCCGGGCTTTCTGAAGCCAGATGGCGATCGCCTTGTTTGTTCCGATATATCTTGAGTGGAATCCTTCCATATAGGTAACATGCTCTTCAAAGTTTTCCACAAACAAGGGGGTTCTCCCTTTTGGGTAAACAGCCGCGCCAATGTCTCCCGTAAACAGAATTCCGGATTCATGGTCGAAAAGATGAAAGTTCCCTGGGGAGTGGAGAAAATGGGCAGGGATGAACTCGACCTTGCGTCCGGAGGCAAGAGTGAGCGAGCCGCCGCTATCGGGAATACCCTTGAAGCGCGTCAGGTCATTGACTCCAAAATGAATGAGAAATCGAATCCAGAGCTCCGAGACATGAACGACTGCCGGAGTCATCTCAAACCATGATGCAAGTCCGCCCCCGACATCGGGGTCCTGGTGGCAAAGGAAAATATCCTTGATATCAGCAGGATCGAGGATCTGTGAAATGTTCACCAGAACCCGGGCAAAGACCCCAAACCCGCCTGGATCGATGAGAAGGCCTTTGCCGCCATCGATGATCAGGTACTGATTGGACTGAACACCTTCTTCAAGACCGGACTCATCCTTTCCCAGCCACAGAAACTTGTGATTTGCCGATTCATAGAGTGTTTCAAAGGCCATTTGTCTTTCTCCGATCAAGTGGGGTAAGGAAACGGGGAAGTAAAAACAACTCCCTTTTCGCCCGGATCATGGCTGATCAATAACCGGTTGTCAATTGATTGAATGATTTTATGATGGAAGGAGGGGCGTTGATACCCCCTCCCTCCATGGTAATCCTATCGGTTGAAAGAGATCCAGGGTTTACCCGGAGAGAGCACAGTCAGTTGAGAGAAATCCCATACTCTCCGGCAACACCTTCGAAGATTCTTCGGGCAACCTTGAGCGCTTCCGGGTTTTCGAGACGATAAGCACAATGCTCAATCTCCGGTTCCGCGAGCACCATATCGGAAAAACCCCTGTACATTTCGAGAAAAACCGCTTTGTACAAGTCTTGGCGGACAGGAAATCGTTCGAAAAAATGAGTGGCGACACTTTGATAAGTCGCCTGGTTGTTGAGAACCCATTGATCGATGTAATTCGGGGAGCACTGGGAGTTTGCCGGAGAGTATCTTCCTGCCTTCCATGCCTCCTTCAGGATCTTTTCATCGGATAATGGTTCGGACTGGGCAACGATTTTTTCCGGAGCTGCTTTTTTCAAGAAAGAAAATAATCCCATCTGTTCCCCTTTATGTTGTGATTTGATCCAAGGTGGTGATCCTTCCCGGTGATTAAAAGGTATTTTAAATGAATTTTTTAAAAAAGCCAATTCCCTGGATATGCTGAGACTCCTGGATTCGGACCTATTTTTTTTCTGCGAGAGGGACTTCAGTGAAATGGATCCCTTTTTCCATAAAGCACCCGGATGAGGGAAAGCCCTTCCGGGGGGGCAGGGTGAAGGCATCTGACCGGAGAAGGTGATCCGGGATGGAGAAGTGTTTCAATCTCTTCGGGTGCTCTTTTCCCGCTCGCAACGTCAATGATGGCCCCGACGACAAAGCGGATCATCATGTGCAAGAACCCTTTGCCTGAAATCCATATCTGGTAGTCGCATCCACACTCCTCCCAGAAGATGGTGTCTATCGTTCGTTGTGTTTGGGGAGGAAGAGACTTTCTGACAGTAAAATGGGTGAAATCATGTTTGCCGACAAAGAGTGATGATGCGATTTTGAGAAGTTTTGGATCAATCGGTGCCGGAAAAACACCGATGAAAGGGTTATCAAGAGGTCCGGGAGGGTGTTTGGGGTGAACGATCCGTAATCGGTAACGGTAGATCTTTCTTTCCACATCATGTCTTGCATGAAAATCCCGGTGCGATACGGCTGCTGACAGAATACGGATCTCAGGAGGAAGAAAGTGGTTAACGCCTTTTAAAAGAGACTCCGGTGTCCAGGGGCGTTTCTCCCGCAGGGGAATATCCAGGTGGAAGACTTGGCCATGGGCGCTGACACCCGCATCGGTTCTTCCGGAGCCGGTGATGGGGAGTGAAATTCCGATAAGCTTCTTGAACGCGTCTTCGATGCTTCCCTGAATGGTCCGGTCCGCCTCCTGGCGTTGCCATCCGTGAAAGGTCCTTCCGTCGTAGGAGGTGACGAAGGCCATTCGCTGGTAAGAATCGGACTGCCTGGAGAAGGTATCGCCAGGGTTTTCGGGATCTGTGATGGTTTTCTCCATAATCAGCGCCCCGCCACGAGGCTGGACTTGAGTGGGGGAGGGGCCGGTCTCGTAACCGGAATTTCCTAGTCAGACCGCGACAGAACCCATTATGCGCGGACAGGCGTTCAACCGTGTCAATGGAAGTGTCGATGCATCATTTCTGGAAGTTTACCCAAAAACAGGCGGAGGGGACAATCATTTCTTGAGAAGGTGCGGGTTGTTCTGGAGAATGGCTTCAAGGTCATCAAGTATTTTCCAGTTTGGTGCAAGCCATTCGAGACCTTTTAATTCTGCAGGTTCGAGCCATCTGATTTCTTCGTGGACAGTCATTTGCGGGGTATTTTTCAGAATGCGGCAGATAAACGGTGAAAGACGCAGATAAAGATGAGGGTAACGATAGAAGACCGGAGGCATTGGGAGGAGAACCTCCACCTGGATATTCAGCTCTTCCTGAAGTTCCCTGACAACGGCTTCAACGGGAGACTCCCCTGTCTCAACTTTTCCACCGGGAAATTCCCAGAGATCGTCCCATGAGCCGGGAAGCCTTTTTGCACAGAGAATTTTTCCGTTTTTGATGATGATCCCGCAGGAAACCTCAAGAGGGTACTCCCCTCCGGAGGGTTCCTGACAGGAAGAATCTGTTGTTTCCAATTCAGAAGTTCATTTTTCTCGGGTCTTCCGCGTGCAGGGATTCCCATGCCTCCCTCAGGTCGACCCAAAGATCCATTTCCGTGTTGATGGCGGCCTGCCATCGGTCCCAATCCTCTCTGGATCCCAGTGTATCCACGCCTCCGGAACCGACCGCCGAGCGGGAAGCCATCTCGGAGAGCATTCTGGCCTTTTTCCATTCCAGGAGGGCAAGGTCATAGGCCGCAACACGGGCTACCTTTGCTGGATTCATGCGCTACGCTCCGGCAGTTTTTGTGTCTTTCCGATCTTCATCCGCCAAAATTTCCAATCTGGATCGGAATGGCGCCGGCGTTCGAGATGGAAATGGCCGAAGCGAGCTTTCCTGCAATGTCCCGATAAGACTGGGTCAGGGGACTCTCTGGATGGGTGATGGCGATGGGGTTGCCGGAGTCTCCTCCTTCGCGGATAGAGAGATCGATCGGAATCCTTCCCAGAAAGGGAACGTGAAGCTCGTGGGCTGCCGTTTCTCCACCACCCTTTGAAAAAATGTCTGTTTCTCCATGGCAGTGTGGACAGATAAACGAACTCATATTCTCGACGATTCCAAGAATGGGAACGTTGACTTTCTGAAACATTGCCAACCCTCTTCTTGAGTCGGACAGGGCAACCTCCTGGGGAGTTGTTACGATGATCGCTCCGGAGAGGGGGACCAGCTGGGCCAGGGAGAGCTGGGCATCTCCTGTGCCGGGGGGCATGTCGACCACCAGGTAGTCAAGGTCTCCCCAGTTGATATCCTGGCAGAACTGCTGGATGATTCCGTGAAGCATGGGACCTCTCCAGATCAGGGGGGTTCCCGGAGGAACCATGAAGGCCATCGACATAACCGTAATGCCGTGTCCAGAGGGGGGGAAGAGCTTTTTGTCAACCTGGCGGGGGGTATCGGTAATTCCCAGCATCATGGGAATGTTCGGGCCGTACACATCGGCATCCATGATTCCGACTTTGGCACCCAGCTGGGACAGCGCAATCGCAAGGTTCACAGAGGTTGTGGATTTTCCGACACCGCCTTTGCCACTGGATACGGCGATGACGTTCTTCACCCCCGGGATCGGGGTTTTTCCGGTGAAGCTGCCACCCGTCGTTCTGGCGGTAAAAGAAATTTCGGTGGCGGTGATCCCGGGAACGGATGCCAGTGCGGCAAGACAGGAGTTTTTCATCTCGTCCTTGAGCGGACAGGCTGGTGTCGTCAAAACGATGGTGAATGAAAGATTGCCACCATCAATCTTGAGATTTTCGATCATCTTGAGGGTGACAAGGTCCTTCTTGAAGTCCGGTTCAATCACTCGGCCCAAGGCTTTCCATACCAGCTCTTCTGAAACGGTTGACATGCGCGATAACCTTTCCGTGGTCCGGAAGAGCGATTCTTCCAGACAATTATTCCTGTAGAAAATGATGAATGGCCGGTGAGGGAAAAGCTTGCTCCCCCAATATATTGGAGTGTTTCCTTAGTCTGTTTTTAAATCGTTGAGAAAAAGTCCGGGAACTCATCTTTGGAACAGGATCCTTTGACCCCATCTTCCCTGATGAGCCGATGGGCCTTTTCCGTGCCTTCAATCATCATATAGAGGAGCCCCGCCCGGTCCCTGTGTGTGGGGCTGAACAGAATCCATTCCTCCATGACTCCCGGATCAGGGAGAACCTCCTCCATGTACAGGAAAAATGTCTCCCTGTCTATGGAGCTCTTTCCCTGTCTTGCGACAAGGAAGTCTTCATAAGTTGTTTTTGATCCTTTTGTGTTCTTGAGTCTTGCAACAAGGGCCCGATCATCGAGATCCCTGCTGGGGATCCGTGTGCGTATCAACAGGTGCCTGTCTTCAGGGATCAGTCTCTGTCCTGCCATTCTTCAAGCCACGCCATCTGGATGGCTTCAAGGATCTTTTCATTGGAGGTCTTGGGATCCCCCTCGAATCCTGGAAGCTCGGTAACCCACCGATGCAGGTCTGTAAAGCGGACGGTCAACGGATCGACATCCGGATGGTTGTTTAAAAGCTCAAATCCGATTTCGTACGGATCACTCCAGTTCATTTTCGGATTCTCCTTTAGTGTTCGTGGCCACCCTTTGAACAGAACGGGATGGTTACGACAAGGTCTCCCGTTACTTTTGCCTGGCATGCAAGCCGTGACTTGAGCGTTAGCCCTTCGGCTTCTTCAATCTGGTCTTCCTCATCTTCCTCCATGGGGGACAGATTGTCGAAGCCTTCGGTGATGATCACATGACAGGTGGCGCAGGCGCAGACACCGCCGCAGTTATGCTCCAGATGGACACCATTTCTGGTTGCGGCATCGAGAATGGAGTCCCCCTCCCTGGCCGTGACCTTTTTATTTTCGGGAAGAAAAAGAATCTCAGGCAATCAAGCCTCCCTTTCTGGCTCCGGGAGAGACTTCCCTCCCAGGGCATCCTGTACGGATGTATTCATGAGTCGTTCGGCAAGTGGGCGAGTCACCTGGTCGAGGGCAGATGTTTCATCCCGGATCAGTTTGGCGTCCTCTCCCTTGACCGCTTTTTCAAGGGTATCGAGCTGTTTGTTGATCATACTTCTTTCCTCGTCGGGAAGGATATCCGGTCCGAGTTTCTCAAGAGCTCTTCTTGTGGCATTGATAACCGTAGTTGCCTCTGTCCGGGAGTCTATCAGCATTCGTGTCTGGAAGTCTTCCTGGGCATGCTGGAATGATTCCTTGATCATCTCCCGTACAGTATCTTTCGAGATCCCATAGGATGGATGGACCACGACACCCTGTGAACGTCCTGTTCTCTGGTCCAGGGCCCGAACATCAAGAATGCCGTTGGCATCGATCGTAAAGGTGACCTCAATCCTTGCTGCTCCGGCAGTCATGGGGGTGATGTCGGTGAGAGAGAATCTTGCAAGGCTGCGATTGTCCTTGGCCATTTCTCTCTCTCCCTGGAGCACATGGATGTCCACCTTGACCTGTCCATCGAGAAAAGTGGTGAACAGCTCCTTTGCCTGGGTCGGGATCGTGGTGTTCCTGGGAATCAGTGAACTCATGACGCCACCCATTGTTTCAATCCCCAGCGAAAGGGGTGTGACATCCAGAAGGAGCATGTCCTTCCTGGATCCGGAAAGGATATCGCCCTGAACAGCGGCTCCTTCTCCGACAACCAGGTCAGGGTCATGTTCGTCGTAAACAGGTCTTCTGAAGAGTTCTTCGACAGCTTCCTTGACCCTGAGAAGTCTTGTTGCGCCACCAACGAGGATGACTCCGTCGACTTCGCCGGGAAGGACGCCTGCATCGGAAAGAGCCTTGTGAACGGGGATCAGCGTCCTCTGGACCAGAGGTTCGACCCATTTGTTCATTGTTTCTCTCGAGAGGGTTGTTTCAAGGCCTATGGCTGGCACAGAAACCGCGACCTCCGTATTTTGGGAAAGGGCAATTTTCGCTTTTTCCGCTTCCTTTCTGAGAAGATCCCTGACCTCCGGCCGGCTTTGGTCGACCCCCTTTGGCAGGATGCCGAGCCATTGATCGATAATGGCCTGATCGAAGTCATCGCCTCCGAGGTGGGTGTCTCCGCTGGTTGCCTTGACTTCAAAAACGCCCCTTCTGATCGACAGCAGGGAGAAATCGAAGGTTCCACCGCCAAGGTCATAGACCGCGTAAAGACCGTCCTTCCCAGCCCCAAAGCCATAAGCCAGCGCTGCGGAAGTCGGTTCGTTGAGAATCCTGAGGACATTGAGCCCCGCCATTTCTCCGGCATCTTTGGTGGCCTGTCTCTGTGCGTCATTGAAATACGCCGGAACGGTGATAACGGCATCGGTCACTGTCTGTCCAAGGGCCACTTCCGCTCTTTTTCTGAGCTCAGACAAAATCATCGCGCCTATTTGCGGAGCGGACAGATGTCTTTTCCTGAATGGGTCGGGGATCAGGGGAAGGCCATCGACATTTTCCACCGGATAGGCAAGTTGTCCGATCTCTTGTTCCACATCAGAAAAAGACCGGCCCATCAGCCGCTTGGCAGAGTAGACAACAATTGTTTCAGGGTCGTTGAGACGGGACTTCGCGGCAAAACCGACCTGGACACCCGAGGATGAAAGGGCGACGACCGACGGAAGCAGCTTCCGCCCTTCCGTGTCGGGAATGACGCGAAGCTTGCCATCTTCCATGATGGCGACAAGTGAATTGGTTGTTCCCAGGTCGATTCCAATGACGGTTCTTGTCACGATGTCTCCTTAACTGTCGCTGGAGTTGAGAGTTCACGTCTGATGGACTGAAGGTATTTTCGATACTCAAGATCCCTTGAAAGGCGGGACTTCTTTTTCTGGAGCATGTCGGCCGTTTCGGTGGACGGGGCGGAATCACCCTCCACGCCAGACTCCATAAAGTCGATCTCCTTCATGCTCTCCAGAATGGAACTTTCAAGATCCCGTACCTCTTTTAGAAGGCGAGCGAAAGCTTTTTCCTGATGGCCAACAGCCACTTCTCCTTCGAGCTCTTCTTTCAGTTCCATGAGCTCCATCAGGTCTTGTCCTGTCAGGCGCTTTTTGGGATCGATCGCCGGGTTCCCGGGTTTCTTGAGGGCCAGATAGTAGGCTGCCCGTAAAAAAGGATCCTTGAGTGTTTTAAATGCCTGGTTCAGCCGCGATGCGTTTGTAAGACTGATTTCCTGCTCTGTACTGGCTTCCATCCGATGGAAATCAGGATGAAAAAGTCGACTCTTTTCATGAAATTTCTCAGTCAGGGTCCCGGAATCTATAACAAGACGGTGGGGAAGGCCCAGAATATCGAAATAGTCGCGATCTTCCTTGAAGGGCTGGATCTTGACACATGTTCCGCAAAGATCGGCTTCTTCCAGTGTGCCCTTGCAGTTCCAGCATAGGGAGCTGGCCATATCTCCAGAATGCCGATGGGTATGTTCTCCCATGGATCGACACCTCCTGTCTGTCTTGCTGAATTCAGTGCTGGAAAAATGAACGCAATCCACGGCCTGTAAGCCGGGGATTGCGTGTCGGTTCGTTCCTAGACGGCAAATGATGTTCCGCAACCGCAGCTGTGTGTGGCATTCGGGTTCTGAAACTTGAACCCGCCTCCCATAAGTCCGTTGCCCTGATAATCAAGGACAGACCCATCGAGGTAGACCTGGCTCTTCGGGTCGATAAGCATCTTGATCCCCTTGGGGCCCTCCATGACGTTGTCGAACTCGCCTGGTTCCTCTTCAAAGCGGATCAGGTAGGACATGCCGGAGCACCCTCCCCCTTCGATGCCGAGGCGAAGGAACTTGCCTTCGGCCTTTTGTGTTTTTGCAAGCTTTAATACTTCATCGGCCGCTTTGTCTGTTACGCTGATCATGTTGTACCTCCTGGATTGTGGTTGAACGGCTGATCATCCGGCGTTACAGCCGGACGACAGGATCTTTCAACGGTTTTTTTTCTCCTGGTAGTCCTGAATAGCTCCCTTGATCGCATCTTCTGCCAAAACGGAACAATGAATCTTGACGGGGGGCAGGTTCAACTCCTGGACGATGTCGGTGTTTTTGATCTTGAGTGCTTCATCGATCGTCTTCCCCTTGACCCATTCTGTTGCAAGCGAGCTTGATGCAATGGCACTGCCACAGCCAAAGGTCTTGAACTTGGCCTCCTCAATGATACCATCGTCATTGATCTTCAGCTGAAGCTTCATGACATCGCCGCACTCGGGTGCGCCGACAATACCCGTTCCGACGTTTTCGTCCGATTTGTCAAATGAACCCATGTTTCTGGGGTTGTTGTAGTGGTCGATGACCTTGTCGCTGTATGCCATTGTCGTTCCTCCTGATGAGATTCTGTCGTTTCCTGATCGTATGGTGTTCCGACTAGTGGGAGCTCCACTGCACGGATTTGATGTCGATACCTTCTTTCGCCATTTCGTAGAGAGGGGACATGTCCCGCAGTCGGGAAACGGCCTCCTTGACCCTTCTGATGGTGGTGGTGATCTCTTCTTCGGTATTGAATCGCCCAAGAGAGAACCTTATGGATGAATGGGCGAGATCGGATCCCACTCCAAGAGCCCTCAGGATATAGGATGGTTCAAGCGTGGACGATGTGCACGCCGATCCGGAGGAGAGGGCAATTTCCTTAAGCCCCATGAGAAGTGCTTCACCCTCGACATAGGCAAACGAAAGGTTTGTCACGTTTGGGGCACGATGATCCCTGTCACCGTTGATCACAACGTAGTCGAGTTCTTTCATGATCCCATCTTCAAGACGGTCTCTCAGAGCCTTCAGACGGGGAATCTCCTTGTCCCATGACTCCTTGAGGATCCTGCATGCGGCACCCATCCCCACAATTCCCGGAGTGTTGAGTGTGCCGGACCTGAGGCCGCGCTCATGACCACCGCCATCAATCATCGGCGTAAGCTTGACCCTTGGATTCTTTCTTCTGACGTAGAGGGCTCCAACACCCTTGGGTCCGTAGATCAGGTGGGCGTTGAGGCTTAAAAGATCGATATTCATCCTGTTCACGTCAAGCGGGACCGTCGATGCAGCATATGCTCCATTGACGTGGAAGAGGATCCCTTTTTCCTTGGTGATGGCTCCTATTTCCGCCAGAGGCTGTATCGTCCCTATCTCGTGATTCGACGCCATCATGCTGACAAGAATCGTATCCGGACGAATGGCTTTTTTGAGTGTTTCAATTTCGACCCGCCCTTCCTTGTTGACAGGGAGTGTTGTGACCTCATAGCCCGCCCGGGAAAGAGTGATCGCCGGATCGAGAATGGAGCGGATGTCGGTTTCCAGGACAATGATGTGACGACCTTTTTCCTTGTACATTTCCGCGACACCCTTGATGGCCAGGTTGTCCGACTCGGTCATCCCCGATGTGAAGACAATCTCCTTCGGATCAGCCCCGATAAGGGCGGCAACTTCCCCTCTGGCCTTGTCGATGGCTTCTTCCGCTTTCCAGCCGAAGGGGTGATTCCTGGAATGGGCGTTTCCGAAGTCCTGGGTAAAGTAGGGGATCATCGCTTCAAGAACTCTGGGATCAACACGTGTGGTTGAGTTGTTATCTAAGTAAATCAAATCGTCCATTGGCTACTCCTAGGGCATCGGGTACATCGTGAATGAATTCGTCAAGAGTCATTGTTTCCAGTAACCAGAGAATCTTTCCCTGGATCTTCTCGAGGGGGGACCTGACATCACAGCTCGATATCTGCTGGCACACCCGATCACCGCCTTCGGAGCAGGAGAGAATGACCACGGGCCCCTCCACTGCTGAAATGACATCGAGAATCGAGATCTCTGATGTCGCCTTCTTCAGCGAATACCCTCCCCGGGGGGCCTGATAGCTTTGAATCAAGCCTTTTTTGGCGAGGGCGGTCAGAACTTTTGCCAGAATCTCAGGAGGAATCTGGTGGGCGTCTGCAATCTCCCTGATATTTGTTATGGCTCCTTCATCCTGATGGGACATGAAGTTCAGGGAAAGAAGCGCATAATCCACTTTTTTGGTCAGTTTCAGCACAACCTTTTTCTCCGACTTGTTTTATCGCAGACCAATTAGGTCCGAGATAAATTTACCAAGCAATCCATGTTGTGTCAAGTGCTTGCCCAAGAGATGTCGTGTGTCCGGGGAACAGTCTGGGTGAGTTGGGCAGGCATAATCATGGTAAAGGAGGAGAGGTATGACTCCACTGGCCCGGGATCACAGGCCAGTGGAAAAGATTCGGTCAGATTTTCGACGGGGATGTTGTCTGGAGCAGAGGAACGGCCTTTGAATGTTCCCACAGGATGTCGAAGGTGTTCTCCATCCTTCGGATGCGCTCGAAAAGGATCAGGTTGGCCTGAATGACAAGCTGTCTTTGAAAGGGAATAGGGTCGTCGGCCCAGCCCTTTGATCCCTGGATCAGGATCCGTTTGTCGATGATGAGATAGGGCCTGAGCCATGAAGGCGTGTCCGGAGGAAGAACCCGGACGATGGCGCCCGCCCGGAGAAGCTCCTGAATGTCTGATGCGTTGACCAGAAGCGTTCCCTTCCTGATCAGGATCCTGACCGCGACGCCCCTCTTTCTGGCAGTGGTGATGGCTTCAACCACCCTGTACGGTTTGATCAGGTGGTAAAAGATCAGGTCGATTGAGCGGTGTGTCATGCCGATTCTTTTAGCCACAATGTTTCTGGCAAAGAGACCTCTCCCGGTGGCCTGGCTTCCTGCATCTTCCATCCCGATGCCCATTCCCACGATAACACCGATAAAGAGGATCATGATCATGGACGTTCTGCTAAATGGCGTAAGGTTGAATGAGCCCATGTGGGTTTTGGGGAACGGCTGCTCGAGGGAAAGAATGTAGCGGCCAAAAAGGGGAAAGAAGATGTTGGCTCCGATGAACCCGGCAAAAACAAATACGGTATTTGAAGACAGCGCCCAGAGAAAAAGAATGGCTCCCAGCAATGAGATGACAAGCAGGTGAGCATTTTTCTTGATGTTCTCTGTTACCAGACCCCCGAGCCATATTTTTGCGACGATCAAATGCAAAATGGTGGCCGGTACGAAAAGGGCCATTGACCAGGCAACGAGTCTCAGCCCCTTGACCTGATCGGCCATGAAAGCGCTTGTCAGTCCGGACATGGCAAGGATCAGCGCAATGATCATCGTAAATGAAACGGCCATGATGGTCATCATGAAATTTTCGTTTCTGGCCCGAATTTCCGGATCGGGACGAAAGTCGGACTCCTCAAGCCTCCGGCGTCCGCCCTGGGTGTCCTGGATTCCTGTTGAGACGTTATGAGGGTCTTTTTCTGTGCTTTCATGAGAGGTATTGTCTGTCACGATGCGGATCCTTTTTTCATGGCAAGTGGTTTGGCCGGAGATGCCGGCTCACTCTGGAGTCCGGTCAACGAGATGGATTTCATATGAAACCGTCCACCGATGCGTTCGGCAAGAAAAATGGTGACCGTTACCGGATAGGTGGCTGGTTTTCCAGGAAAGGTCAGGATCGATGTCATGCGGTCTCCCTTGTGGAAATGATGGTCCGGTGGGGGATTGAATGTTCCCAAAATCAGTCCTCCCCGGGCATCCACCATTGTCGGAGGCTCATAGGAGCCGATTTCGACATAGGGGGTCCCCTCCGGAGGATGGAAGTCAACGGCAATCTGGAGGTGGACATTTTGGGAGCCGGATCTCATTGAAACGGCAGACAGGGAGATGTTCCGGTCCTGATAAAGACCGTTTTTCTTGAGAGAAAAGGCAAGGGGGGCTTGAGTCGAGGTGATGGGGCCACCGGGTCTTTCTGCCTGGGGACGGGATTCCTTAAGTGTCATGGATTTGAACATGGCCGAAACGGCAAGGCCCACGAACAGCCCCCCAAGGATGACAAGCCAGTCTCTCGGTTTGAACTTTCGAAAGGGAGCCAAGAGAAAATCAAACATCAGGGTTTCCTTTGTCTGTCAGATTGTGTTTGTGCGGGGAGGGTGTCGTTCGGCGTTTCCGAAACAGGCTCGATCTTGACTCTCGATACCCGGTGCTTGTCCATGTCGACAATCGTCACTTTCAATTTCGGGAGATAAAAAAACTCCCCTCCCCTCGGAATGGTCTGCAGCTGAGAGAGAACAAATCCTGCAAGTGTCTCGTATTCATCGCCTTCAGGAATGGCAAGGCCGAAATCTTCCCGAAGATCCCTGACGGAGAGGGATCCGTCGACAAGGTAAGATCCGTCTTTGAGTCGTTCCACCGGCTTCTGGATATCATCGCTCTCGTCTTCGATCTCTCCGACCAGCTCTTCAAGCAGGTCCTCCATTGTGACCAGACCTTCAAGGGATCCGTACTCATTCAGGACAAGAGCCATCTGGGTTCTTCTTTTCTGCATTTCCTTGAGGGTGTGAGCAACCTTCATCGTTTCGGGAATAAAGTAGGGAGCGTGGATCAATGTTTCTATCCTGGTGGGGTTCTTCCGCGCAATCTGCTCGAGAATATCCTTGTAATAGAGAATCCCGATCACATCAGGCGATCCCTCACGGATAACCGGGTAGCGGGAGAAACGGTGATCCGCGAGAAAGTGGACGGCCTCGTCCATCCCCATCTTGGCATCGATCGTGATCATCTTGACCCTGGGGACCATCACCTCCCGCACGGAGATGTCTGTGAACTTGAAGACGCTCTGGATCAGGTCCTGTTCTGTCCTGTTGATGACGCCCTGCTCCGTGCCTTCTTTCAGAAGAAGGTCAAGCTCTTCCGGACTGATGGGATAAACGCTGCTTCCTGGCTTGATCCCGAACGACCTCAGGATCCATTGGCTTGTTGTTGTGACAAAAAGGACCGGGACGCGTAAAAACTCGGAGAGAAACAGGATCGGCCGGGAAAGGGACAGTGCGATCCTTTCGTTTTGCTGGATGGCAAGGGTCTTCGGGGCAATTTCTCCCAACACGAGCATTCCGTAAACCTGGAGCAGGATGATTCCGGAAACGGACAGGGGCAAAAGGAAATGGAACTTCTCAACCATGGGGGATGTGAGGAGAAGGGGTTTCAGGATTTCATAGGTCACGGTTCCGGTCAGTGCCGATGCCATGGAGGTGATCAGCGTCATCAGAACCTGAACGGTCGCGACAAAGCGTTCCGGATCCCTTCTGAGTTTGAGCAGTGCTTCAGATTCGGGTGTTCCGGCTTGCGCGATCTGGTGTGCCCTCGAGAGTCTCAGGGAAATAGTGGAGATTTCCGCAGCGGCAAGGATGGCGTTGATCAGTACGAGAAGAACGATTGCCAAGGCATCAAGCCAAAGTGGAACCATACGCTCCTTAGAAAAAAGTTAAAACACGAAGACCATCGGATGAGTTCCGTTGTTTTTTGCCAAGAGGCACATCCGAAGGATCCTGACGAGAAGCCATTGATTCATTATCGGTGATCCTTCTCCGCTTGACAATAAAACGATGTCTTCCTATATTGTAAGAGCTGGTCCAATACCGGGGCAAAGACCGTTTTTGATCTCCGGTAGCGGTGAGGGACTTATGTTAAGTAAGTATACGTATTATTGTCTGTTCCGTTTGTTTGGGGTTTGGCCGATCCCGTTGGTTGATGGAGGGTTAGAGAAATGACAGAGAACATGGTTCCAAACAATGTGGGCCTCGGCTCCTGGATGGCTCTTCTGGCAGTTGTTATCATCCTTTTCTCCTGGGGACTCGTTACCTCTTCCTCCCAGAAGTAAATCCCTTCCCCCTCGCTTTCAATTTCAGGGGGTTTTCTCTCCGGCCCTGCCGGGGAGTTTTTTGTTCCGGACGGGGTGTCTATCCTCCCGTTTTTTCTTCCTCGGTTTCTTTCATCCAAGCTCTCAATCTTTTCCCGCGTGACCCCCGCTGATGAAATTTTTTGGGACTTGTCCGATCGGCCGGATCCGTTCTATCAGGAGGGGAGATTTCATGTCTGTCATTTTCTTGAGTCGGATATCATTTCTGATGGCTGTCTTTCTTCTTTCAGGATGTGCGGCTCTCCCTGCCGGATCTTTGGAAAGGCCAGACCCATCTCTTGACTACATCGGGTCAGGTGAATCCTCCACTTTGGACAAGTCCCCGGAAAAGGCCAAGAAAATTGCAAAGCAAGAAGCTGTTGAGAGCCTTGTGGCAGTCGTTTCAAGCGATGTCATTGATCTCCACTCCAGATTCCTGGGGGGAAAGCAGGGGGCCCGTTCTGCGAGCTCGAGCGTGATCACATCAAGGCTCAATCTTGCCGGAAAAGTCCGTTTTTACGAGATAAAATCGGCTGGCAGAATTCGGGTTCTGGCTTATTTGCGAAAATCAGAGATCCATGATGGTTTCCTAACGCCCAATGCCATTGGCCGTTCTCGCACCGGGAACATCCGTTCTGGCGAAGTTCTCAATGTAACGGGGAAGGGGTTTGCAAGTCTTTCGGAGTATGGGGTTCTGGATGCTCGGGAAATTGCAATGAGACGTGCCATGAAAGATGCCCTGATGAAAGGGCGGATGCTCTATCAGGGTTCTGTTTTTTCCCAAAATGTCCAGATGGGGTCCATCCACGAACGATCGCTTTTTATTCGCAATGCGTTTGATATCCTGGGAATGCAAGCTTCTGTGCTTCCGGAAATTGACAGAACGATCGAAGGAGTTCATGTCAGGCTTCTTGCTGTTCAGGTTCGCCTGAGACTTCGCAGAAAACCATTGGATGGCCCGCTTTTTCATGTTCGTCTGGATCGGCAATTCTATGAGAGCGGACAGAGTGCGCATCTGTTTTTTTCAGTCGGGGAGCCTCTTTATGTCGCAGTGTTTGACCGATATGGTTTTTCAGGATCGGCGGTTGGGATCCTCCCTACGGCGGAGAAGCTTCCTGAAAGCGCCCATTACCGGTCGAGTGCCGAAGAGTTTTTTGTCACCTCGCCAGGGGAGTTTCGCTATCCTCCGGATGATCCGAGGGTTTCCCTTGTGGCATCCCTTCCTTCCGGCGTTACGAAAGAGTCGGAGGAGTACCTCGTGATTTTGGTCAGCAAAAAGCCCTTCCCCATCCATCCTTTCTATAGGGATGGAAGCCCTTATTTCGAGCTCAACCGTGACGGCTTCGAGAAGTTCCTGGGGAAAATGCTCAAAAGACCTCTTTCGGATTGGTCGATGAAAACGGTCCCGTTTATTGTTTACGGAAATCCCGGAAGCAAGCAGGATTCCGGGAGAGAGTAAAACCGTCGGCAAGATCTTCCTGGTATGAGCCAGACCCCACAGACGGTTTGACGGAATGGGTTTGGTGCCAGTCGGTGTTTCCAGTCAGGCCTTTCCGGCTTCCATGGCTTTTCTGACCTCATTGAGTATTCCGGTTCTGACGTCATAGAAAAAGCCGTAAATGGGGATGTTGCCTGGTACAAGATGGTGGCCTCGAATGCGCTGAACATCTTCGACAACACTTTCTTCCAGATCTTTAAAGGGGAGGAAATTCACGTATTTCCCTTCGGGAGATCCCGGTCCACGTCCATGATCCTCCCATCCGGAAGCCCCGATGCTGGCAGTTTCAAGGCTTTTTCCGAGGAGGCTTCGCATGATGTCGTCGGTGAAAAGCTGCATCCCGCAATCGGTATGGTGGATGACGAACCATTCCTTTGTTCCAAGGAGCTTGTAAGAGATGACAAGACTTCGGATCGCATCATCGGACGCTCTTCCTCCGGCATTCCTGATCACGTGGGCATCTCCTTCGGAAAGGCCGGCCATCTTGGCGGGATCTATTCGTGCATCCATGCATGTTAAAATGGCAAAATGTCGCGCCGGTGGCAGTTGCAGGTCTTTTTTAGCTCCGAACGACTGGACATAGTTCTTGTTTGACCTGATCACTTCATCAAGGATTGTGCTCATGGGATTCCCTCCTGTTTCTCTGGACCTTTTTTCGATAGGCATTGCCCGGTGGCTTTGTAATGATAGCGGAAAAGGTCCGATTCCCATAGCAGCGGCATCCTTTGGTGATGCCGCTTTTTGCTTTTTATGCTTGACGGGCAAAACGTTGGTTGTGAGACAATGGCAACAGTATTAGACCTTTTCGGAATCACCGCCAATTTACCTGCCAAACGGGAGACGCCATGTCATTTCCGAATATGCCGGACATTAATTGGGTCCAGGACGAGGTGGCCTGTCGTCCTGAGGGATTTTTTTCAACATCGGACGTTGTAGCCTCTTTTACCTATGCGCTTGATCTGACCGAGGGGCAACCTCCCGGGCATTGTCTTCGCTCATGCCGGATCGGGATGGCCATCGGCCGGGAGATGGGGCTTGATCAAAAGACGTTGTGGAATCTCTATTATTCGATCCTCCTGAAAGATGCCGGCTGCAGCAGCAATGCGGCAAGACTTTTTGAACTGTATGCCTCCGATGATCGCCAGACGAAGAACGATTTCAAAAAGGTTGACACGGACAGCCTTTTCCAGGTGGCCAGGTTTGTTTTCTCTCATACAGCTCTTGGACATCCGCTCCGCGAGAAAATCGACCGCATCCTGAATCTTGTTAAAAATGGAGAAGAACTGGCCACGGAGATGTTTATGGCGAGATGTGAAAGAGGCGCCCATATTGCTCTGGAAATGGGGTTTAATGAGGATATCGCCCATGCGATCCGGTGCCTTGATGAGCACTGGAACGGGAAGGGTCGCCCAAGGGCTCTTCGAGGAGAAGAGATCCCGCTGTTATCGAGAATAGCTCTCCTGTCCCAGGTTGCTGATGTTTTTTCCCATGACGGAAGCCCTGATCAGGCTTTTAGCGAGTTAAGAAAACGGAGATCGTCATGGTTTGATCCCGATGTTGTCGATGCATTCGGACGTGTTTTCCGGAAACAGGAAATCTGGGAAAAATTGCCGCTTGACGCTCTTTCTGAGCATGTCCGCAACCTGGAGCCCTCTGAGTATTCCCTTCCTGTGAACGATGAGCGCCTTGATGCTCTGGCGAGGGCTTTCGGCAAGATCATCGATGCCAAAAGTCCCTATACCTATGGACACAGCCAAAGAGTTGGGGACTATACAATGGCGATTGCCCGGGAGATGGGGCTCTCAGAGGAGAGGTGCCGCTGGATCCGTCGTGGAGGGTTTCTTCATGATCTCGGGAAGCTTGGAGTTAGCAATACGATTCTGGACAAGCCTGGCCGGTTGTCTCCCGAGGAGTATGATATTGTTCAGAGCCACGCCCGATATACGGAGGAAATCCTTGTCCGGATCGGGGCATTTAAAACCCTTTCCTTTGTTGCTGGGGCACATCATGAGCGACTCGATGGAGCAGGGTATCCGAGGAGGCTTGTCGCGAAAGAGATTCCGATCGAAACAAGGATTATTTCAGTCGCGGATATTTATGATGCCCTTACCGAAGACAGGCCTTATCGGAAGGCGATGGAAGATGTAAAGGCTTTCTCCATCCTCCATGAACTTAAGGACTCGGCTCTCGACGGAAGATGTGTCGATATCTTGATCGATTTAAAAAAATGCAACAGGCTGCTTCCCGGACAGGATGAATGAACATCGGATTGAGACAGGCAATTTCTCGAAAGGAGCAGAAGTTGGAATCCCGAATCTTCTGTCTTAAAAATGGTCCCGTCCGGGTCTATGGGGCGGTTGATATTGAAGACGCCAATGGCCGCCACACCATAACCACAAGTATGGTTCATGAACTTTGCCGTTGTGGGGCATCCAGGGTGGCTCCTTTTTGTGATGGGTCGCATGAGAACATTTCCTTCGTTTCGGAGTAGACATATTGACAGGCAAAGAAGTTTGCTCATTGATAGAATATTCGTGGGAGTCGTGGGAGTGCAGTGCTTGACAAGAACCGGCTGGTTGGTGCTTAATAGGAAAAAACAGGATGGATGATAGCCAGAAGTATCCTTTGACGGATAGGTCTAGCTATAAGCCGACTCAATGACATATTGAGTCGGCTTTTTTTGTTTCTGTCGCCACATTCAGTCACACCGTTGAGATGAGGATCATGCGATGGTGGGGAGGAATGTGGTCAGGCCTGTAGAAGGGGCCGGGTGAGTTTTCTGCTTGTCTGTGGTATTGATCAGTAGGGAGTCCGATGAAAAAGACTAAAGGGCAGGTGGAAGCGGAGATCGGCAATGCCCTGATCCAGTTTGAAAAGGATTATATGGGGAGGGGCCCCCAGGAGACAAAGACCTTTATTATTGAAGACATGATTCTGATCCGGTTGAAGGGTGTTTTGACTGCGGCCGAGCAGCAGCTGGCCAAAAATCCCGAAGGCATGAACCTTATAAAAATGGTTCGCTCAAATCTTCTGGAACAGGGTCGGGACCTTCTGACTGATGTGATCGAAAAGATCACAGGGCTCAAGGTTGTTACATTGCACACGGATATCAGTACCAAAACAGGCGAGAGGATGATTGTTTTCACTTTAAACAAGAATCTGGAGCTTCTGTTCCGGACGCAAGAGGCAAAATTGATTTCAAAAAAAGGCACATGACATCACATGGGTCCTCTTCCTGTGAGATTGATCATTTGCTCAGTGTTGTACCATTTTCTTCGAAAATGGCCTGGCTGGACAAAAGGAGTTCAATGAACAAAACAAAAGGACAGGTGGAGGCCGAGATCAGTAATGCCCTGATCCAGTTTGAAAAGGATTACAAGGGTCGGGGTCCGGAAGAGACAAAAACGATCATTGTTGAGGACATGGTTCTGGTGAGGTTAAAGGGCGTATTGACTCCGGCCGAGCGTCAGCTGGCCAAAAATCCGGAAGGCATGAATCTTATTAAAAAAGTCAGATCAAATCTTCTGGAGCAGGGAAAGGGGATGATCATCGATGCGGTTGAGAAGATCACCGGGCTGAAAGTCCTGACCCTGCATACCGATATCAGCACCAAGACGGGGGAGAGAGTGATCATCTTTTCTTTGAACAAAAACCTTGAGGCAAAGTTTGTCAAGGCAGGGGAGTCAGCGCCAATTGCAAAAAAAAGCGGGGAATGCCCTGATCCCTGATGTCGGTTCTGTCAGGGAAGTCTGAAGTGGCTTCTTATTGCCACTTGTAGTGTTCAGGTGTTTTCTGGCTCTTAACTCATCTCTAACCGGAAGATAATCCGAATGTCCTGTCTGACAGGACCAGTCGGGTTGTAAGCCGACTCAATTTTATATTGGGTCGGCTTTTTTTGACTCTAAACGCAACTCGACTGGTCGTTCCGGGATGGTTCCGGTTTTTCATCACGGGGACAGACACAGGGCAAAAAAGATTTGTTCTGGTGGAGTTGGCCATTTTTTAATGAAACAGGAGGTTTCCATGACTGCAAACTTGAATCTCATTATCTCGATCCTTATTGCCTGTGTTCCGATACTCATTTTGGGTGTTGGCCTTTTGGGGAGTGTCCTGTCTCCCGGGCAGACACGGATGATTGCCGGATTGAGCAGTGCTGCTTCTGGTCTGGTTTTTGTCTGTTCGGCCCTGGCCGCCATTTTGTACGGAGTCGGAGGAACGCCGCAGACGATAACTCCTTACTCTTACCCATTGCCGGGAAATGCCGGTGAGTTGGCGCTGAGCATCTACATCAATCCAGTGACGCTGATGATGCTTTCCCTGGTTTCTTTCGTGGGCTTTGTTGTTTCTCGCTTTTCAAAAAACTACCTTGGGGGCGAAGAAAATCAGGTCCGATTTTACACTTGGCTGAATCTGACTCTGGCTTCCATCCTGACGATGATTGTTTCCGGAAACATGCTGATGTTTGCATTCGGCTGGATCTCCACGAGCCTTTGCCTGCATCACCTTCTGGTTTTTTATCCGGAACGCCCGGGAGCTGTCCTTGCGGCTCGAAAGAAATGGATTATCAGCCGGGTTGCAGAGACGAGCCTTTTGATTGCGGTGTTGCTGATCGGTTCGACTCTCCACAGCATGCAGTTCGAGACGGTCTTTCATCTGATGGCTGCAAAGAGCGCCGGTCTTCCCTTTTCCCTTCAGCTGGCAAGCTGGCTTATTGTCTTGACCGCCGCCCTGAAAACGGCCCAGTTTCCCCTGCAAGGGTGGCTGATTCAGGTGATGGAGGCTCCGACCCCCGTTTCGGCCCTTCTGCATGCGGGTATTGTCAACGCCGGAGCCTTTCTGGTTGTGCGCATGAGTCCGATTATGTCCCAGTCGATCAGTGCCTCCAGTGCCCTGGCAATGATCGGACTGCTTACCATTGCCGCTGCCGGGTTGGTCATGCTGACCCAAACAAGCCTGAAGGTTTATCTGGCCTGGACGACCACCGCCCAGATGGGGTTCATGTTGCTGGAATGCGGGCTAGGTCTTTACAGTCTCGCAATGCTGCACCTGGTGGGACACTCTTTGTACAAGGCGCATGCTTTTCTTTCCTCGGGCAGTGGCGTCGATGTCTTTCGTGCGCCGGCTGTTCGTCCTGCGCAGTCGACGCCGACAATCGGGCAGTGGATTGTCGTATCGGCTTTCGCGGTGCTGGTTACCATTGGCATTGGCACTGTGTTCGGGTTGACCCCTGAGCATCAACCGGCACTGCTGGCGTTAGGCGTCATCCTTGGAGTTGCTATGACCCAGTTGCTTCTTGGGTCTTTCAAGGCCGGCATGGGAGCGGCTTTTATCGCTCGTGCGGCTGTTCTCAGTGCGCTGGTTTGTACTGCGTATTTCAGTTTGCATGCCGCCTTTCATTTCATGCTGGCAACGAGTCTGCCAGCGGTCAGGTTGATCAGCGGTCCAGACCAGTTCGTTCTCGTCGGGCTTGTGATGATGGTTTTTGTTTCCATCCTGCTCATACAGCAGAGCCTGCCGAAGTGGATGGGGAATCCTTTTTCCCGAAAAGTTCATGTGTATCTCTATAACGGGTTGTATGTTGATATTCCCTTTTCAAGGCTTGTCAGTCGCATCTGGAGAACACCGGCCCATAACCCATATACCCAAGCAAAAGGAGTTTGATCATGAGTCTCTCGACCATTCAGAACAGCGGATCCGTTACTGCTGATGAATCCCTTTCGGTTCAATCCGCCGTATCTGCGGTATGCCAGCGAATCGCTCCACTTTGGCCTCTTGATGCTTTTGTTGCCGTCAGTCCCTATTTTGGGCTGCGCGATCAGGATTTCGAAAAAGCAAATGAAATCCTGGGAAGAGTGGCCAGATCTTCCCTTCTCATGCCCCGTCGCTATTATGCAGAACAGATCTTGTCGGGACGCATTGCCCGGGCTGATCTTGAGAAGGCTCTGAAAGAACAGGGGCTGGATATGACTGTTTCCGAAGCGGAGAAATCTCTCGGGATGGACAGTCCGATTCTTCCTGCTCCAACTCCCCTGTTTTCAGATGTTCTTGGCGACAGGGAAAAGACGCAATGGAGCGGATTTATTCTTGAGCAAATCAGCCAGTTTTGTCCACTTATTTTGATCAGGGGCAGGCCATCTGGAAGGAGTCCTACGAAAAGGAAGGCCTTTACGAGGCATGGCGCCAATATGCGCAAATCGATCTGAGCCCGAGGATGATGGGGCTGCGAGATGTCAGAAGGTTTGTTGCAGGGCTTCCTCAAAACGCAGAAAGCCTTATTGCCCTTGCTGTGCGAAGACTCGGGATACCGGCAGACATGCTGGAAGATTATCTTCTTGCGGCATTGATGAGTGTTGGCGGATGGGCCTCCTGGGCTCGTTACCTGCGATGGGAAAAGGAGCTGGTCGGAGGTGAGGAGAACTCCATTGTTGATCTTCTGGCCATTCGTCTGGCTTGGGAATTGATCCTTTTTCATTCCCGGGAGTTGCCTCAATGGAGACAAGTCTGGACTCAGCCGGCCATTGGGAAAACTGCAAAAAATGGGGCAATGGATGGAACACAGCTCGATTTTGCCCTCCAGACAGCTTTTGAGATGAGTTATCAGAGAAAAATCATTGCCGAGCTGGCTCAGTCTGGCAAGGTTGGAAACGGAAAGCATGCCGCGCCTGTTCGACCTTCAGTCCAGGCAGCATTCTGCATCGATGTCCGTTCGGAGGTCTATCGGAGAGCTTTGGAGACCGTTGCTCCGAGCGTCCAGACCGTTGGATTTGCCGGATTTTTTGGAGCATTCATGGAGTTTGTTCCTCTTGGGGCATCGGAGCCGAGGATTCATCTGCCGGTCCTTTTGTCGCCTGGATGGCAAGGACACGAACGTATTAGAGGGGGCAGCGACCATGATGTGGAAAAAGCAATCAAATATCGACGGAAAAGTCTTCATGGTGCCAACAACTGGAAAAGCTTCAAAAGCTCTCCCTCCTCCTGCTTTTCGTTTGTGGAGTCGACCGGGTTGCTTTATGGTGCAAAACTGCTGGGAGACACCTTTGGGTGGAGTCGACCCGTTCCCCACCCTGCCGAGAAGGGACACCATCCCGGCGTAAAAGGAAAACTTGTTCCGACCATTGAGGCTGTTTCCCATGGAAAGAACATTACAAAAACCCGGCAAAAAACAGCCGATTCCCCAACGGTCGGAGTCCCTCCGACAAACAGGGGAGGTCTGGCGGAGCTGATCTTGCGGGCAATGTCGATGACTGGCAATTTTGCGCGGCTGGTTCTTTTGGTGGGCCATGGAAGCAGCACGTACAACAATCCCTATGCTACGGGACTCGATTGCGGAGCTTGCGCAGGGCAGACAGGTGAAGTGAGTGCCAGGGTCATTGCCTCCTTGCTGAATGAATCCACGGTCCGGGAGGAGCTGGCGGAAAAAGGGATTCATATTCCACCCGATACCCGCTTTATAGGCGCATTGCACGATACAACCGTTGACAGGGTTGATCTCTTCGATACGGAGGAAATCGAAACAACGCATGGCCAAGACCTGAGACAGCTCAGAGACTGGCTTGCGAAAGCAGGACAACTGACGCGAATGGAGCGTTCGAGTCTGCTCGGAATTCCGGATTCATCTCCGGAGATCGTTGATGCACTGGTTCATGAACGTAGCCGGGACTGGTCCCAGGTGCGGCCGGAATGGGGTCTTGCCGGGAACGCCGCTTTTATTGCGGCACCGCGTTCGAGAACGGCGGGAATCGATCTTTCCGGAAGATCGTTCCTGCACGACTATGACTGGCGCAAAGATGAAGGTTTTGGAGTGCTGGAGCTCATCATGACCGCGCCGATGGTGGTTGCGAACTGGATTAACCTGCAGTATTACGCATCGGTTGTGGACAACAAAAGATTTGGTAGCGGAAATAAGGTTCTGCATAACATCGTTGGAGGAAACATAGGGGTATTGGAAGGCAATGGCGGAGACTTGCGTGTCGGTCTTCCGATGCAGTCGCTCCATGACGGGGAGAGGTGGGTGCACGAACCTCTGCGCCTGAATGTCTTTCTTGAAGCACCAAAATCGGCGATTGACGACATCATCGCCAAGCACGAGCTCGTTCGAGAGCTGGTGGAAAACCGGTGGTTGTTCATCTTTGAAATCGACAACGAGCACGGTGGCATCTACCAAAGGACAACGGACAAGCAATGGAAACGAGTGTCATGAAATCTCCGACCAAGGAGAATATTCATTGTGAGATTTAAGGTTAAAAGAGATGGGGCTCATCGTTCCCGGGATTGGGAAAGGGGAAGATGGGCTCCTGATCGGGTGGATATGGCTCGGGAGATCTCAGAGAAAAAGGGATCTGCCTCTGCAGAAAAAAGGAGATCCGTCCACAGGCTGGCTGGATGGCATGTTTTGAAAGAGAAATCACGGGGGTTCAAGGAGTTATGTCTCTAGTCCAGAAGCAACGTTTCAGCGATAAAAGCGTACTTCGCCAGAATCGTTTCTACCGGGCTCTTTCCCGTATTGATCGTTTGCTCCTCTCATGCCCGGACCGGGAGAAGCTCTTCAGGAGTACCTGCCGCATCCTCTTTGAGGAGGTGGGGCTTCTATCGGTCTGGATTGGACACTACGATCAAGAAAGCCGGTCGGCGCGATATGACTTCCATGAGGGGAAAAGAGGTCATGATCCTTCCGGTGTCGGCAGACAAATATTGGAACAGACTCTCAAAACTGGAAGCGCGGTCGTCTGGAACGATGTGTTGAACGTTTTGCCCGGGGACTCTCTCATGGATTCCTGTCGGGCAAAGGGGATTGGGGCATTGGCAAGCTTCCCCCTGGCTTCAGGAGAAACACTCTGCGGCGCACTGATTATTGAATCGGATGAGACGGGCTATTTTACTCCGGAGCTGATTCCCCTGATTTCTTCTCTGGCAGATAACATCTCTTTGGGGCTCAGGAACCGGGAGAGTGAGACTATACGAAAACATCACGAAAGTCGGGCACAGAGTCTCTTGAAATGGATGGAAGACCTGACCCGCGAAACAGAACTGCTGGATCTTTTCAAAGGGGCGCTGGAAGCAATTTGCCAGTTGACCAATTCCGATAATGGGGAGGTTGTTCTCTGGAACCCCTCTTTACGGGCTTTTTCTTTGCGGGCGGTGGTCTCCCGCGATCCCCGGATTTCGATGGAGCCCCTTTTGGAAAAATCCCTCAAAGCAGGGGAGGGGGCTGCCGGAAAAGTTATTGAGAGTGGACAGTCCCTGATGATTGAGGATTACCAAAGATTTTCAGTGGCGCTGCCTGAAGTTCGAACATTGGGAATGATGGGTGAGATTGCTGTTCCCGTCAAAAACCGCCAACGGACGGTGGGAGCTCTTGTTGTTGGGACCTTTGGCGAAAAGAAGCTTGACCCACAAGATCTTCCTTTTCTGGAAGCGATGGGACGCCAGCTTGGCGCGGTTCTGGAACACGTTCATTTGGCCGAACACCAGGCGATTTTGTTGGATCTGATCAAAGAGATCGCTCTTGAAAAAAATATCGACGGGCTCCTTGAAAGGGCTCTGGATTCTTTTTGTCGCATGACAGGAGCGGATTATGGCGGGGTTTGCCTTCCGGGGGAATCGGAGGGGGCTTTTCTATGGAAGACCCTTTTCAGGGCTCTCCCGGAAATTCCCGATCCTTTGGACCGGGATGGAGGGTGGGAGAGTTTCTCTTTGAGCGCCATCTTTTCCGAATCGGGCGGGGGACTCCTCATCGACGATCTTCCGGGTTATGACGCCCTTATTCCCGAAATCTCCTTGCTGGGAGCGAAGAGTTTCATGGTGGTTCCCTTTCCCGAATCCCGGGCAGTCTGGATCGCGAGTGCTCATCCAAGCTTTCGTTTTGACCCTTTCGATCTCTCTCTACTTGAGATTCTTGTTCAGGAGATCGGGATTGCCATGCATCGAATTCTCTCCGAACAGGCACGTCTGGAATCGGAAGAAAGACTCTGCACCCTGATTGAGAACCTTCCTGAAGCCATTTTTTTCAAGGATGGGGAAGGCCGATGGGAAACGGTAAACCCTTCGGGGCTCCGCCTGTTCGGTCTCGAAGGAGAAAGTGAGTGGATGGGGAAGACCGACCTAAAGCTCGCTTCCGCCCATCCTGCTTTCGCTTCAGTCCATGAGGAGTGTATTCGCTCAGACAATATGGCATGGAGCCTGGGTGGACCAATGGGTGGAATCGAGACTCTTGCTGATTCTGCCGGTAATCTGATCGTGCTGGATGTCGCAAAGGTTCCTCTTTTTAATCCGGACGGATCTCGAAGAGGACTTGTGATTTCTGCCCAGGATATCACCGAAAGAAAGAGGAATGAATGCCGGATCGAGCATATGGCGACGCATGATGACCTCACCGATCTTCCTAACCGACGGGTTTTTCTGGACAGGATCGGTCAGGCGCTTCTCCGCTCAGGGAGAGTTCAGGAGCGGGTCGCGGTGGGAATTCTTGATCTGGACGGCTTTAAAGTTGTGAATGACCGTCTGGGCCATCAAAAGGGAGACGAGCTCCTTGTTCAGGTTGCAAAAAGACTGAGGGGCCTTCTGCGGAAAACCGACACGCTGACCCGTCTGGGGGGAGATGAGTTCGGTCTTCTTTTGACGGGGCTTTCTGAGGGAGCTGTCTCCCAGGAACTTTTCACGAAAATCGTTCAATCGCTTCTGGATCCCTTTGATGTGGGTAATGGGGCCGGAGAACTGGTCTGGATCTCGGGGAGTCTGGGGCTCACTCTTTGCCCTCCTGATGAGGGAGATGCGACCTCTCTGATCGCCCATGCCGATATGGCCCTGTATCGGGCAAAGGATCTGGGGCGCAACGGTTGGGCGGTTTTTGAGAGCGGGATGGAGGAATCCCTTCTGGCTCAACACCGGATCCTGACTGAGTTCGGGCGGGCGCTCGGAAATGGGGAGCTTTGTCTTTACTACCAGCCCCAGGTCAATATGGAAACCGGCCAGATGCTTGGAGTGGAAGCCCTCGTTCGCTGGAACCATCCGGAACGTGGGCTCCTTACTCCGGAATCCTTTATCGGAGTAGTCGAAAAAAGCGAGATGATCGTTGCTCTCGGTCGATGGGTTCTTGAAAATGCCCTGCTTCAGCAGAAAGAATGGAGCAGAAGCGGGATCGATTTGCGCATCAGCGTGAATATCGGAGCGCGCCACTTCCTTTCAGAAGGATTCATTGAGGAGTTGGGCCAAATTCTTGCCAGACATGAACGCCCAGAACATCTGCTCATAGAGATCGAAGTGACGGAAACGGAGGCGCTTCGGGATATGGAGAGAGCCCGTAAGACGATCGACTTGTGCAGGAGGTTGGGTGTTTCTGTCAGCCTTGATGATTTCGGAACGGGGCAGGCATCCCTGACATCCCTTCAGCAGCTCGATATCAAGGAGGTGAAGATAGACCGGTGTTTTGTCCATCGAATACTGGAAAGCCAGAAGAATCTGGCAATCATCCTGAGCCTCTCTGTCGCTGCCCGCATGATGTTGATCGATATGGTGGCAGAGGGGGTTGAGAGTGAGGAGGAAGGGGCACTTCTCATTTTGATCGGATGCCCTGTTGCTCAAGGTTTCGGAATCGCCATGCCAATGCTTCCATCAATGATTCCGGGATGGCAGGAAAAATGGAAGCCTTTTCCATCATGGAAGGAGCAAACGTCAAAGGATAGGGGCTGGTTGCGGGATAGCCCTCTCCTGATGATGTGGCAGGCCCTGAGGGTTTTCCTGAAAGGGCTTATGTCCGGGCTTGATCAAGGTGGGGACTTGAGTATCGAATGGACGGATCTTCAAAAGGGGATATCGGCACAGTGGATCGAGCATGCAGGAATGACCCGGTACAGGGGAACGCCCCAGTTTGATGCGCTTGGACGGATTTACGACACTCTCCATGAACTGGCCCCGGAAGTTTTTGCGGCCAGGAGCAGAAAGGATACTGAAGCCATAACACGTATCAGGACAGAGTTGACGGAGGCGTATTTGGTGTTGCAGGAGGTTCTGAGGTCAAGAGGGGCCGAGTCATGAGAGCGGAGATGAAGTGTCGTGGATCGGGCATCGCAATCATCGGTGGTTTCCGTTTTGGAAGAGACGCTTAAGTCTTTGGGGATAGGGAGGGTGCGGAAAGTGCCCTTTGACCCCGTCAGGATGTGCTGGAGAGATCCGCTGGAATTGACCAATGATAGCTAAAGAAGGGGAAGTCATCCCGATGGCATAAGCCCATGATATA
>JAKAYF010000058.1 GCA_021816465.1 Nitrospirota bacterium | reverse complement strand
AAGATCAAATTGCCAAGGGAAGTGGCTCCAGGATTCGAACTGGATCCTGATGCCAGAGCGGAGCCTATTGAGAATGGACAGGGAAGGGGCAGCTTTTCGAGTCGGCCAAAGCCTTCGAATCGTTCCTCTCAAAGACCGGGGACTTCGGGGCAAGAACGATCAAGAGGAGGCTCATCGAGAGGAACAGGTTCTTCAGATGGGAAAGCCAGGCCCGGCTGAGCCGATATCAGGTCTCAGCGGAAGTTTTCCAGTATTGTTGTTTTTTCTTGTCCACTCTCAATTTCCCATGGCGTTAAAGCGAATTTGCCAAAAGAGTGTCCTCTGAACATTAGCCCGCGATTTCCCTTCTTGTGCCGCAGAGCAAGAGGGGAAAGTCGGGCGGTCTTGCCTTCCATCATCGCATCAACTTAATCATGACCCGGTTCAGCGGGGCCTCGGCGGCAGTCTTCCTCGGTTCGCCACCTTATCAATAACTCCATACTCTTCTGCCAGAGTCGTTGCCACCGAATGGATGTCAGAACACACTTTTATCACTTGACGGTGACATCAACCGAACCTCTGGCCTTGAGCAGATTGTGATGGACTGTTGCGGCTTGCAGCATGATGGTGTGAACGCCTTTCTCGAGTGTTAAGGTGAAGGGGTTTTTGTGTGTTGACATCAGGAAGTTTCCATCCACAAAAATATGGACATGGTCGGCCCGCCACTCGTGATGGAATGCGTATTTGACCAAAACATGTTTCCCGACCACTCCACCGTTTTTGGGGGCAATGATCTCGACCACGGGTTTTTCCCAGGCCGCCCCACTCAAAACAAGAACACTTGCTCCAATCATGATTCTGTTAAACCACCTGTTCATCCTGACTGCGCCTTGAGGCTCTCGCCGTTCACTGCGGGGAGAAGCATGATGGAAAATCTTCAAGGGCATGCTCCGCAGTTGCAGGAACAATCCTGACATGAAGTTTTTTCTCCGGAGAGCGCCGATGTTGCCAGAATCTGAAGTCCTGAAATGAAATCAGCTCTGGTGTTGAGGGCGGGGGCTCGCAGGAACCTCTTGAGAGGGAGCGTCGATGCGAGGTCCCTGTAAAGGATGTCCATCTCGTAAAGAGTTTCCTGATGGTCTGATACAAAACTGACCGGAACCAGAATCAGGTTGGATGTACCGTTGTCGGCAAGAGAAACAATCGTCGACCGGGTTTCCGGTCCAAGCCACTTGAGCGGCCCCACACGGCTCTGGTAAGCCAATGAAAAAACAAGCTTCCTGTGGGGAAACTGCCGGCGAAGATAAGTCTCTGCCGCCTGGCAGGTGCTTTCCGTATCTTTTTGATATGGGTCTCCCTCTTTGGTGACCATGAACTCCGGGATGCCGTGAGCGGAAAACAGAATCGTCGCCCCCTCATCTTCCGGAACCTCCAGGATCTTTTCAGCAATGGTTCCCGAAAGAGCGGCTATATAGTTGCTTTCGACGGGATAGGCCGGGATGACCGTTCTTGGAAGGGCTGCGAGCCGGGGAAACCCCTTGGCGATACGATCCAGCGCTTCGATAAACGATGATCTGGTCGTCGTTTTGGATCGTTGCGGATACAGCGGGAGAAAGAGAAGATGGTCAGGCCGGAAATCGTCAAGGGCCACGAGAGCTTCTTCGATTCTGGGCGGAGCGTATCTCATCGCAACGGCAACTTTGTACTGTCTTCCCGATTGCCCGGAATTGAGATGCTTTTCGAGAGAGAGGGCCTGATCATTGGTGATCCTTCGGAGAGGGGATCCCCCTCCGATCTGGGAATAATAAGATCGGCTGGTGGGTGCTCTCCGTCTGGCAACGATCCGGGCAATCAGGGGCTGAAGGATCCGGGGAACCCGGAAGATCTCGGGATCGGAGAAAAGGTTCAAGAGAAACGGATAGACATCATCAAGAGTCTCCGGTCCCCCCAGATTGAAAAGAAGGACTCCAACCCTTGATCCCGGCGGAGGGGTGTTCTGATGTTTTGATTGATGGTCGTGGGAATAGGTCATTTTCTCTCCTTGCTGTTTCTCTCAATATTAAAATGTCTGGGTCCTATGTCCTGTTGATCATGAGATACAGGACAAAAGCGACGGAAAAGACAATGATATTGGCAAACCATGCCCCGAGCCAGGGAGCGATGACACCGCCTCTGCCCAGGGAAATACCCAAAGAATAGATGACCCAGTAGGAAAGGGAGAACATCAGGCTCAGGCCAAAGCCCTTGGCGATCCCGACCTGGCGCCCCTCCCTGATGCCAAAGGGAATTGCGAGAAGAACCATCAAGAAGGAAGCGACTGGAAAAGCCACAAGACCGTCCTTCACCGTCTGAAAACGGATGACCGGAAGCTGGCTGTCTTTCAGGACATGGATTGTTTCCACAAGCTCCGGATAGGTCATCCGTGAAATCCGGACGCTTTGATAGGAAAAATCCTCCGGGCGCCGGTCAAGCGGGGCCCGCATTCTCTGAAAGGCGGTTTTTTTAAGAGAGCCGTCGGGATTCATCCGGGTGGCGATTCCGTTGACAAACTCCCAATGATTTTCTGTCCAGAAAACCTTTGGTGCGGAAATCGTTTTTGTCAGGTGAAAATCTTTTGTGATTTCATACTGCGTCACTCCAAAAAGATTCGTCCCCCCCGCTTCGACGGACATCGTGTGGAAAAGGAACCGGTCGCCCGAGCGGATCCAGAGATCTTTAAGGATGCTCTGGGACGATTGTTTTCCACCCTGGTCGATCAGGACATCCTTGATGTAGTCGGTGTGGGTATAGGCGGATGGAATGAATGTGTAGTTCAGGCCTATTTCCAGGAAGGTGATCAGGACGCCAAGAAGAAGGAAGGGCTTCGTGGCCCTGATCAGGCTGATTCCCGAAGCTCTGATGGCGGTGAGCTCATGGTTCTTTGAAAGGATCCCCAGTGTCAGGATCGTCGAGAGAAGTCCTGCCATGGGAAGGACCCGGAACCCGACTTCGACAAAACGATAGGCAAAGTACAGCCCGATGGTTGCAAGGGGGGCATGGTGGCTGAAAAAGTCCTTGAGCTTTTCGACTGAATCGATCACGCCATAAATCGCTTCCAGGGAAACAGCGCTGATCAGAAAGATCTTGAAAAGCTCGGATGCGATGTACCTTGAAAGGATGGTCACGACACAACCTTTTTTCCGAACCGGAATTTGGGAAGAGTCAGTTGAGGAATCTCGATTTCCCGGAAGACCAGAACCAGCAGAAACACCATGACCGAACCGAGGACAAGATCGGGAATCAGTGAAGCGATCAGGGGAGGGAGAAGCTTTCTGGCCACCAAAAGATCATCGATGGTATTGAGCATATAGAAAACAATCACCGAAGTGGTCGCAAAAACAAACCCCGACAGCTTTCCGGAGCGCTTTGCATAAATCCCGAAGGGGATGCCCATGAAGGCAAAGATAATGCAGGAAAAAGGGTAGGTATAGTTCTTGTACCGATCTTCGAGTTGCCGGAGATCGTCCGATTTGGGGTTCTTCGATTCCCTGATCTTTTTTTGAAGCTCGGAAATGGTCGGGATATGGCTGGACCTCCCCTTGGGGATGGATCCCAGAATGGTCAGATCGTAGGAATCGAAGCGGACGAACTGCTGGTAGGTGCCTTCGCGGTAAAGCGTGCCCGATGTCAGTTTGAGCCTGAGTCCCGGTGGATTGATCTCGTTTTCGAGATGTCCTTCCTTCGCGATGATGACCGATCCGGTATCGTCCTTTCCTGCTGGTTTTTCATAGATGAAAATCCCGTTCATCGTGGAAAAGGTCGGCATCCGGTCGACATAGATCACGAATTTGTTCATGAAGTTGTTAAACGACTGAGGCTTGATGCCGAGCGAGAGTTTCTTCTGGAGGACGGTCAAAAGCATATCCTGAAGGGACATGCCCTGGGTCTCCATGGCTTTCATCGACATCGAAAGGCTTGCGCCGAATCCGATCAGGGCGAAAAGAGCCAGGGGAGCGATCAGACGGGAGATGCCGATTCCCGAGGCCTTGATGGCGATGATTTCGCCATCGGAGGCCAGCCGGTGAAAAACGGCCGTCGAGGCCGCAAGGACAGAAACAGGGATGATCATCGTCAGAAACTGGGGAAAGATCGAAAGGATCAGTCTTGCCACTGTTCCGGGAGAAAGTCCCTTGTTGACGAGAAGGTTCATGATCAGAAGGGTCTGCTGGGTCAGGATCAGGACCACCAGGATGAACAGACCGATGATGAAGGGAGGGATCAGCTCCCTGAAAATATAGCGGGAAAGAATTTTCATGGAGAGGAAAGACCCGCCATAAGCTCCGTAACCCACTCGCCCTTGAACCCGGACCGGGTTGTTTCCGTGACCCTGACCCGTGCGATCGATCCCTGGGAGGGAAGAAGCTCCCGGACCGAGGAACCTTCCCAGGTGAAGGAAGGCTGGGCACGGACATTCTGGAACCAGGGTGCCCGTCCGAACACCGCTCCGGTCTCCGGGTCCGAGCGATCGACCAGGATCGAGATGATCTGGCCGATATGGGCGCTGTTTTTTTCGTGAACAAGCTCTTCGATCCTCTTCTGAAGGCGATTGAGCCTTTCGACCGAGACCTCCCTGGGCGGTGTCCCTTCGAGTTTTTCAGCCGGGGTGGATGGTCTCGGAGAGTAAATGAACGAAAAGGCTCCATCGAAAGAGAACTCCTCCACCGCCGAGAGCGTTTCCTCGAACTCTTCCTGTGTTTCTCCCACATAGCCGACAATCAGGTCGGTGGTAATGGCAATTCCCGGGATTTCCCGCCTGAGAAGGTCGATCCATCCGGCAAATTCTCTTCGGGTATAGCCGCGGTTCATCCGGGCAAGAACGGAGTCGGATCCCGACTGCATCGGAAGATGAAAATGCGGCATGACTTTCTTGACATCCTTCATTGCCCGGATGAGATCAAGCGACATGTCCCTCGGGTGGCTCGTGGTGAAGCGGATGCGGGAAAGCCCGTCGACTTCGTCAAGAGCCCGCATCAGGTTGGCAAGGGAGGTTCCTTCCTTGATCCCGAAGGCGTTCACGTTTTGTCCGAGCAGGGTGATTTCCCGATAGCCGTCTTTCACGAGCTGCTCCACCTCTTTTTTGATGTCCGTAATCGTACGGCTGATCTCGGGGCCTCTTGTGGCAGGAACGACACAATAGGCGCAGGACTTGTCGCAACCCTCCTGGATGGTCACATAGGCCATGATGCCTGGAGGTCTTGTCGCAGGAGGGGTCGTCGGAGGCGCCGGGGGGAGATCCCGTCCCATAACCCGATGGGATCCCTTTTCCACTTTTTCAAGAAGGGGGATCAGGTTTCTGATCTGGGAAGGTCCCATGACCAGGTCAACATCGGGAACCATTCGGAAAAGCTCTTTGCCTTCCCGCTCGGCCATGCATCCGGTGATCACAAGGTGGCGGGAATGGCCATCCTCGGCCACCGATCGGAGCCTTCCGATGTCGGAGAGCGCCTTCTGGTCCGCCTTGTCTCTCACCGTACAGGTGTTGACCAGAATGACCGATGCGTCGGATGGCTCGGATACCGGAGTGTATCCCGCCTCCGACATGAGACCCGACATGCGCTCTGAATCATGGACATTCATCTGGCAACCGAATGTCCGGATAAAAAATGTTTTTCCCTCTTTGGGCGTGGTGCTGTCTTTTCCGATCATCTCGAGTGATTCCTTCGTATTAAAAGGGGCATCCCGGGATCAGTGATGTTCCCGGGAGAAAATATATAGAGTCAGAACCCGGAGGCTGTTATCCGGATTCTTCCGTTTCGAGCTGGTTTAAAAGCCTGCTGTTTCTGACAAGGAAAACCGAAGTGAAAAAACGGTCGTTTCGCCCTCCACCGGATTCTCCGGTGGGAGGTGTCCGGAGGGACAGCGCATCCAGGACGGCGGTATCGATATTATCAGGAAAAGCCGCCTCTCCATTATATCCGTTTTGAGTGTCGGCATTTTTAACGAGGTCGAGAAAGTCCCCGGGAGAGATCCTCAGATGGTTCAGAAGCTCCGAGTCCATGCCGCAGGGAAACTCGTAGTCTCCAGGAGAGCCGGCATTGATCATCCTGGCTTTGTCGATCATTCGGCCAAGCCAGGGAAGGTCTCCCAGAAGATCTCTTCCGTTTCGCGGGACGAATTTCAAGCCAGCCCCTTCTGGGCTTCGACAACCAGATGCATCGAATAGATTTCCCAGGAACGGATCAGGGCAAAACCGGCCTCCAAAAGGGATGTGATGATTTCAACCTCTGGAACGCGTTCTGAAAGGGGCGGTCCCATCGGCGTTTCTTCCGGTTTCCAGTCAACGATGAAAAGGGATGCCCCCGGAGCGAGGATGCGGAAAATCTCTGAAAGGGCGGATTTTCGATCGTCGATCTCATGGAAGACATTGACCATCCAGGCAAGACCGACAGAGCCATCGGGAACAGAAAGCGGGAAGGTTTCAAGGAGATGAGGCTGTATCCTTCCTGACAGATCCTGGTCTTTGGCTCTCTTGATCAGATGGTCGAGCATTTCTTTCTGGATATCAATGACATGGACCGGACTGTTTTCAGGAAAAGATTTGGCAATGGGGAAGGTAAAATATCCTGCACCGGCCCCAAAGTCCATCATGGAAGTGTTGGGGTGAGGGTGCATTTTTTCGATCAGCTTCAGGGGGTTTTGATAATCGAGACGATTGGGGTCATCGAGTCGGTGAAGAAGTGCCGGATTGAAAACATGAGCCATGGCGTCTTCCTTGAAAGAGGATCCCTGAAAGTCCATCAGGCGGTCTTCGGGCTTCCGGAACAGGCAGGATCGGTTATCGTCTTTGATCTGAAAAGACCAGTGAACAGATTTTCCCCAATATAACACACCAGAGCTAAGCCAATCACGCGGCAGTCTCATCCAATATGTTATGAGTGAAGTCTATTCTTCTGTTGCCTCAAAGAGAGAATCGGCGAAATGGGAGTAATCCGTCATCTCGGAGGAGGATTCTGAGACCGCGAAGCACCTGGATTTCTTAACGTATGCCACGTTGAAAGGGTCTCAAGAGTTTCTGCCCCGTTATTCCATCCTTCTCCAGTCCTGTATCGCTTGAGAATCCATGGGGCGAAAGGAAGGCTTCCGGTAAAAGCGGGGGAGACGGGGGTTAGTGCATGGATCGACTCCTGGTCTCCTTCGACCAGGAAGTCTGAACACAGAGTCTTTGTCTTTGTGTTTAAAAGCTGGGCTCGGATCCCGGGTTTGCCCCAACGGGTAAACACGGGAAGGATCATGTTCTTGACGTCGTTCGGATAGGGAAAATCTCGAGAGACCGCCATCGTTTTCCCGCCAGAAGGCGGAAATGGCTTCGATCTTGGCCTGTGAGGGATACCACCATTTTGCTGATATCAGCTACGGAATTCGTGATATCTCTCTTATAGCCATGCGAGCTGTATCTATATGTAGAAACATCGGTGTCGGATTGTTGTTTTGGCGGGGTGTGAGTGTTTCAAAATTCAGCTTTCGATAGAAATCAACAGCTCCCGGATTCGCATCAAGATAGAGGCCATATAACCCCATTGACTCCGCGGCGCTTACCGTCATGCGAATTGCATGGCGCAATAACTGGCGGCCAAACCCATTGCCTTCATACCTTTTGCTTACACCAAGCATCGAGAGCCTGCTTACACCAATGAGTGGTGGAAGAGAGTGTGATGCGATCCCAGCTAAATTCTCTCGACCAATACTCGCTGCAATCAGCGTGTAGAAGCCTGCGAATCGATCTTGGTCATCACTGTCTGTCAAAACGTGGGCGACACTTATGCCACGTTTAACTTGCTGTTTAAGGCTATTCTGGACAAAGTCGTTGATGATTTTGTTCCCGCAGTCAAATGCTTTTTGCCCAGTATAGATTTTCGATGGATCAAATTTTGAAAGGACAACCTGCATTACTGTGACGGCAGCTCAGTCATGTTCATTAAATCAACGAGGCCTTTTGTGGGCTGAGGCGGATTATCCAGTAAACTCAAAAAACGTGCATGTTCTTCTGCGGTGAGCTTTAGAACCGAATGGTCAGCAAGAACAGCCCGCGCTCGATCAGCAGCTGTGTTGATGACAAAGGAAGTCAGATCAACTCCGGAAAGAGCTGCGGCCTTACTGAGTAATTCCTTAACGTCATCGGTTGTCTTAAATTCCATACGTGCATGTTTTAATCCTGAGGCAAGCATCTTACCCTCCTTTGACTGTTGTTTATTTGTCTTTCATTATACGGATTATAGCCGTATCGAAGCAAGTGGAGCCTTATCGAATATGTTATGAGTGAAGTCTATTATTCTGTTGCCGCAAAGAGAGAATCGGAGAAATGGGAGTAATCCGTCACCTCGGAGGAAGATTCTGCGACCGCGAAGTACCCGGATTTCTTAAAGTAGGCCACCTTGAAACGATTTCAGGAGTTTCCTATTACGCTCTTCCATCCTTCTCCAGCCCTATATCGCTTGAGAATCCATGGGTCGAAAGGAAGAGTTCCGGTGAAAGAGGGGGAGACGGCGTTTAGGACATGGATCAACTCTCGGCTGACCCCAGAGTCTTTGTCTTTGTGTTTAAAAGCTGGGCCCGGATCCCGGGTTTGCCCCAACGGGTAAACACGGGAAGGGTCGATGTGTTTGAGAAGCTCTCTTGAATGTTCGGCCATGTGGAGTTTTTGGTATTTCAGGATCTCATGAAGGGCCAGATCCCGAAACCCGAAGTCGTTCGATAAAAACAGGGAGGCTTCCCGGGAAAGAATCTCCCGAAGTTCCGATAGCGAAAATCTGGAAAGACCGCTGTCGTTCTCTCTCCAGAAGGCGGGAATGGCCGTGGTACCGATCTTGACTGTTTGAGTGACTGCTCCCGCCACTAAACCATGGATATGGTTGTCGTGGGGGCTTTTTGGGGCTAACCCTGCCCTTTACCCATATCTTATAGTGGATGGGGAGCTTTCCCTCACATGCACGACCCACAAGGAATAATAATGGACCGGACGGGTCTTTTCGAGGTCCTCACTGCGAAGGACGTCAGAAGAACTCTCCTTGGCCCGTCCTCGGCCGGAGTTGGCGCCCGGGGTAAGATTTGAGGCAAGGAAGAATAAACCATGGGCTGGCACCGTTTGATCACGGGAAATATCTTGCGATATCCAACGCGCCATGAAACACGCCCAACACATCGATTGCCTGCGATGGGCGCAACAGGTACGCTATACGATAATGTCCGTAAAGCAGAATTCGGATTTCGCCCTCAGGCTCATCGCGGTACTTATGACCAATCTTCGGAAAGCGGCGGAGCACCTGAGATTTTTCAAAGATGCCCTCAATGACTTTTGCTGCCGCGACCGAATTGTCCGAGGCGATGTAGTCGTGAATGTCACGCAGCCACCGCTCGGCTTCTTCGGTCCAGACTATTTCTGCCATGTGCGAATCCGTCGCTGCATTTCGTCGTTGGACACAACTCGCCCTTGTCTAGAATCTTCGAGACCACGTGCTATCATCCTTTCGAAAGCCAATTCACGCATAATTTCTTCATACGTAGCATCTTCCGGCTGAGATAGAATCACCTCAGTCATCTTCTCTTTTGCGTTCGCCATTTCAACCTCCGTTGACTTTGTGGGATAACGCGCCAATAAACGGCGCGAGTTTACGAGCATCCGAGACCCAGGATCTATGCAAAGGGAAAATGGGGGATATCCGCTTTTTCTCCAGTATCAGTGTGATGAGGCACTTATATAGCGAGCACAGATATACGTTTAACGACGTAAGATTCAAACGCCGAAGGACTGGGGCTGCCCCTGCCATCCGGTCACGCGTAGAAACTTTTCCCAAGTGAGACTGTTTGGGTTTATCTTCCGGCTCCACGAAAGATCACGCTCTTTTCGATAATAGCCATACTCTGTCGCATATTCCGCCATTCCCAAAAGTTCACGCATCAAGAGTTCGTTGGCAACAAAATCGGGAAAATGGTGCAGCAATTCCTCGCGAGTATAGGCTGATCTGTATGCAGCTTTCTTACCAGTGACGCGTGTAAACGTCGAGACGATCTCATCTGGTGAGAGAATGTCTCCGATGACCGGCATGGATTTTCCAGCATATTCTTCTGGATAGGAAAATATCTCTAGTACTGCAGGACCCGTTGCACTCAGCGGGTCGACAAAGGGAGCATGAAAATCCCGAGGCAAATAGATTGGGAACACCAGAGTGTCACTCTCCATTCGGGGTGTGTAGTACTCCAGAAGGTTTGTATAAAAGAAGGCCAGATAGATGAATGAGCTACGAACAGGAAGAGTGCGAATATAGGCTTCAATCTTGGCTTTATCGGTGAAATGTGGCGCAAACTTCTGGCTCTTTGTGACTTCATCAACGTTTTCCAAGCTGCTGAACACAAGGTGTTCGACGCCTGCTTCAACGGCTGAATTCGCTAATTCCATGCCAAGCTCTGCTTCATGCGTCGCTGGTGGGGCAATCGGCGGCGTCATCAAGAACACGCCGTGAGAGCCGGTGAAGGCCTCTATCATCGCCTGCTTATACCCCAATTCCAATGGTACATTCACCAGTTCCGCACCCACGCTTGCTAGACGTTGCGCCTCAAGCGAGTTGACGCGACGGGTAAGAGCCCGGACCCTATATCTCCCGCTTTCCAGCAGCGCATGCGCTACGCTGCGACCCTGCTTACTCAATGCGCCTACGATGGTGATAAGGGGGTGCGGCAACATTTCGCTCTCCTGATTGGCCTATGGATGGTCCAAGTCGAATCATGATACGAATTAATCCGAAGAGGAAGTTTTGAAGTCACAAATTGCGGCCTCAAAGAATCAAAGAAGGGGATTGGGAACTATCGAGGGAGTTTCTTATGGTTGTCATGATGGAACAAGGTATAAAGAACGATCCAAAGATAAGGATTGTGCCACCAACGATGATGAAGGATTCACTCTGATTGCCATTCATTCTTCCCCCTTGTTTAGAAGGGTAACACCCATCAATACGGTGATCAATATGCAGATACCACGGCCGTGTCAAAGTCATCCAAGCCCCTCAAGATCAGTGAAGGCGCACGCCAGTCCTGAAAAAAAGGCTGGCTTTTTCCCATCATCTGATGTATTCTCGCCTCATGACCAACTCTTCCGATCACCAATCCCTGGACCGGCACCGTTTTGATACGCTGGTCGTCCGTCCCATCGAGCCCTCCGAACGCTCCCGGTGGAACGAGGAGATGCGGACCCACCATTACCTCGGATTCCGGACCATGCCCGGAGAATCGATCCGCTATGTCGCCCTTCTCGACGGGGAGTGGGTCGCCCTCCTGGGCTGGGGATCGGCCGCATGGAGCAACGGACATCGGGACCGGATGATCGGATGGACCATTCCACAGCGGGCCCGGCGTCTGTGCTATCTCGCCAACAACCTGCGCTACCTCATTCTTCCGAAGGTTTCTCTTCCCCACCTGGCCTCGAAGGTGCTGGCCCTCTGCCTGCATCGGCTTTCTTCCGACTGGGAAAACCGATACGGCCATCCCGTCGTCTTCGTCGAGACCTTCGTCGACCCCTCCCGCTTTGCCGGA
>JAKAYF010000057.1 GCA_021816465.1 Nitrospirota bacterium | reverse complement strand
CCACTTTCCCGCCTCGACCGAGACGTGAAGTGAGGCGGGGCGGGAGTACGGAGTATGGGCCGTAAAGGACAGAACCCCCACCGGGAACTTCTTCGTCCCGAGAACAAGTTCCTCGGTGTGTGACTTCTCGTCATATCGAAAGGAGAAAAGCTCGGAGGTGATCCAGACCGATTGCCGTCCGTCTTTTCTCTGAAAGACGGGCCTTCGGGAAAGTCCGGCATAGAACCTGGTATAGGACTGTTTCCACCGAACCGCCCCGTTACGGAGTATCTGGGAGGGAACCTCCCGGAGCCAGGGGGTGTTCTCTCCGATGAATCGGGCATATTCCTGATCGACAGGAATAGGGGTTCCCGAGAGAGAAACGGCTTTTCGGGCAAAGACCCGGTAATACCGGTCTTCGGAGACCTTGGCGTTATAGATGAAGCGCTGATGGAAGGTCCTGAAGCAGGATCTGTTCCTGGGCGGGAGTGGGATACGCGCGAAAGCGGTTGCCTGTCTGCATGGGAATAGAATACTTTAATGCGATGATGGAAGACAAAACCGCCCGCTTGACCCCCTCTTGCCCTGCGGGCTAAGAAGAGGGCTGCACGGACCATTCCATTATGCGCGGGCTAATGTTCATCAAGATTTGAAAGCTTTGAGAATGCCTCCCGGATCCCATCGGACCATTGACGCCGGAGCTCGTTAAAATAGGTATCCGTCTCGAGAATATGCCATCTCATCTCGACTTTCAGGGAATCTCTTCGGTAACAGAGAAGGTCGATCGGCAGACCGACGGAAATATTGCTTCTTATGGTCGAGTCGAAGGAGACCAGGAGGCATTTTGCCCCATCGGTGAGTTCGGTATCGGCCCGGATCAGCCGGTCGATAATCGGTTTTCCATATTTGGCCTCACCAATCTGGAAGTAGGGAGTCTCCCTGCTTGCTTCCACAAAATTGCCCTGGGAGTAAACATGAAAGAGCCTTGGCTCTTCTCCGAGGATCTGTCCCCCGATCAGGAAAGAAGCGTTGCTGTCGATATAGTTTTTGGCAAGGTGAGGTCCGTCTTTTGCCTGAACCTCTCTCAGGACATCCCCCAATACGCTGGCAACATCAAACATGGAAGGTGCCGTCCACAAGGTTTCCCGGCCGTCACCGGAGTGGACCCTTCTGTCGAGATTCGAGAGTGTCGCCTGGGTAATAGAGAGGTTCCCCGAGGTCAGAACGACGATCACCCGGTCACCGGGACGCTCGTAGACTTTCATTTTGGAATAGATGGAAACATTGTCGACTCCGGCATTGGTCCGGGAGTCAGAGCCAAAAACAAGACCCTTGTCCATCATCAGCGCTGCACAATAGGTCATTGGAACCGTCCTTGCCTTGTTTGGCCACTATGGGCTTCGGGGGAGAAGTAAACCATCTGGATCCCGTTTGAAAGAGCATCGATCCTTTTGAGAAAATCCTCTATGTATTCGTGAAGTCCTACCTTAAAAATGTCCTCAATCCGGCTAAAATGCAACCGGGCATGAATCTCTCCGGCAATGCGCCGGACCTCTCCGCCCGAAAGGCCACCGATCATGGAAAGGGTTCCGACGACCTGATCGAGGCAGGCATGGAGCGATCTGGGCAGGTCTTCCCTCAACAGGAGAAACTCCGCAACCTTCATCGGAGTGATGGACTGCTGGTAGATCTTCCTGAAAGCGGTGAAGGCGCTGACCGACCGGAGAAGAGCGCCCCACTGGTAATAGTCCGCCGCCCCCCCGATGTCTTTCGGGTCCGGGAGAAGGATATGATATTTGACATCGACGATCCTGGCGGTGCTGTCGGATCGTTCTATGGATGTTCCAAGCTGGATGAAATGGAAACTTTCGTCCTGAAGAATTGTGCCGTGGGTGATTCCATTGAAGAGATGCGCCCTTTGTTTCACCCAGTCGAAGATCGGCCTGAAGTCTGCTTCATTTTTGGCCTTTTTCTGAAAGTTTTCGTAGTCGAGCCAGGTGTCGTTGATGCTTTCCCACATTTCAGATGTGATGGTCCCCCTGACCCCCCTTGCGTTTTCCCTGGCCCTTTTGAGGCTCGAGTAGATACTCACGGGGTTCTCCTGGTCAAATCCCATGAAAAGAAGGACATTTCTCGGAGTCACGCTCTTGTACCGACTGAGAAAGTCATTAAGGGTATCGGTGATGTTCAGCGGGGCATTCCACTCGGTGAAGTCCGGATTCTTTTCATGGGGAATCAGCGACATGATATACATGATGTTCAGGACCCTGGCCGTATTCTGGGCCCTTTCCATGTATCTTGCCATCCAGTAGACATTTGACGCGGTACGGCTCAGCATATCAGCCCTCCTCCAGAATCCAGGTATCTTTTGTTCCGCCTCCCTGGGAAGAATTGACCACCAGGGACCCTTCCTTGAGCGCAACCCGCGTGAGCCCTCCGGGGACCATCGATACATTCGTTCCCGACAGGACAAACGGCCTGAGGTCGACGTGTCTTGGCGCGATGCCGGAGTTGACAAAGGTGGGGCAGGTCGACAGGGAGAGTGTGGGTTGGGCGATAAAGTTTCCGGGGTCCGAAAGGATTCTTTTCCGGTAATTTTCGATCTCCGCCTGTGAGCTCGCCGGCCCGACCAGCATTCCGTACCCCCCCGATCCGCCGACTTCCTTGACGACGAGCTCGGCAATATGATCAAGGACATACTGGAGGTCATCCTTTTTTGATAAACAGTACGTATCGACGTTTTTCAGCAAGGGCTTTTCCCCCAGATAGAACGAGATCATCTCCGGGACATAGGTATAGGTTGACTTGTCGTCGGCGACTCCTGTACCAAGGGCATTTGCAAGGAGAACGTTTCCCGCACGATAGGCGTCTGCAAGACCTGGCACCCCGATCAGGGAGTCCTTGCGGAAAGCCTTTGGATCCAGGAAATCATCGTCGATCCGTCGGTAGATGATGTCGACTCTCTGGGACCCCTGGGTCGTTCTCATGTACACCTTGTCATTTTGAACAAAAAGATCCTGTCCCTCGACAAGCTCGACGCCCATCTGTTCGGCGAGGAATGCGTGCTCGAAATAGGCGCTGTTGTAAACACCCGGGGTGAGAAGAACGGTGCAGGGAGACTCTCTGTCATCCTTGCTTCTGACAAGATCCTGGAGCGTGTGCAGGAGTGTCTGGGGATAATGATCCACCGGAGCGATGTTCATAAGGTCGAACACCTCGGGAAAAAGACGCATCATCATGCTTCTGTTTTCAAGCATGTAGGAAGCGCCGGAAGGAGTTCGCAAGTTGTCTTCGAGAACATAGAACACCTCCTCGGAGACTCTTACGATATCGACTCCGGCAATATGGACGTAAACGCCTCCCGGAGGGGTGACGTTTTCCAGCTCTTTCCGGTAAAGGGGGTTTCTGAGAACTTGAGATTCCGGGATAATGCCGGCCCGGATAATTTCTTTTTCATGATAGATATCGTTCAGAAAGGCGTTGATCGCCCTGATCCTCTGACAGGATCCATTGGCAAGGAGCCTCCATTCGGACCTTGAGAAAATTCTCGGGATGATGTCGAAAGGGATCTGACGTTCGCCGGACTGTTCGGCTCCATAGAGGGAAAAGGTGATGCCAAGGCGTTTGAAGAGGGCTTCCGCTTCTGCCTGCTTATGGCCAAGAGTGGACAAGTCGATCTTGTCCATCCATTCCTTGAAAACCTCATAGGAAGGCCTGGGTGTCTTTTCCGGAAAAAACATCTCGTCAAAAACAGTCGGAGACGGGTGGTTTTGTTTTGGCTCTGTCTTTTGCATCTAACCTGCCTCCTCCAGAATGCTGTTGAAGTCATTTTTGGGAATACAGGTACAGCAGCAACTTGTGTGCCAAAAGCCTGGCTTGCTCGATCCTTCTGAGAAAAGTTGCAAGCATAAGGCATATTGATGAATTCAAGGCTCGGGCTTATTACACCATAATCGGACCGTCCAAATGAATACAAGACAATTTTGATCTTATGTTTTCTTTTTTGTCGTTTTTTCCCTGACAACTCTCATTTTGACTTCGGAAGGACTCTCCAGATGATACGGTTCATTTTGACTTTTTCTAAAAATATCGCGTTAACTCTTTTTAGTGCTCCAATCCTGATTTTTATCTCTCACAATGCATGGGGGGCAGACCCCCAACCCAACGCACAGCCTGTGGTCCCCCAGACATCACAGACACCCCCCTCCGCCCAACAGTCAGGGAACACCTCCCCAAACTCCTTGCCCGTCTCCTCGTCGGACACGGAAAACACCTCCCTGTCCAGAAATGGGAGGGATGCCATCGAGGCCTATCGCCATTCATGGAACCCCATGACCGCAGGCCCCAACTATATGCCTCAGGCCGACTCATTGCCGGAAGGGGAGTTCAACGGCCGCTTTTTCTTCTATGGCGCTCTGACGGAGGGGGAATACTCGGACAGTGGCGGAATCAATGGTCTTCCCCAGGGTTTTTCCAAAAACCAGCTTCTGGCACTGTTCGCCATGTTTTATGGCGTGGATGCAAACACCGAACTCGTTTTCCTGCCATCGCTTCTTGGAACGTTCTCGTCCTATCAGGGACAGGTGACCGATGGGGCAGGATTTAACGACACCACGATCGGAATCAAGCATCGTTGGGTGATTCAGAACCCCTGGTCCTCCAGGCCATCGTTCTCAACGGCTCTTCTCGTGACCGTTCCCACATCGTCATGGCTCGGCACCCCGCTTCCCAAGAGCTCCTCCCTGCCTCCCCTGTCCGTGGTCCCGTCCACGCACCTGGGGGAACCGAGCCTTACCGCCGTTTTTCTGACAAGAAAAAACATCAAGCCGGTAAGAATCTATGGGGATTTCTTGTACTCCTACGCCTTTCCGGGCTCCGGGGTTTTGCCGGGCGCGACCAAATCCACCTTTAATCAATATGGCGATATTGCCCAATACAGGCTTGGCATAGAGGACGTCATCAACGATCAGAGAGGGCTCGGGATCATCATGGAGTTTGTCGGACTGTCCGGACTTCCGTTCAGCATCGACGGAAATACGGTATCGACCCATCCCAATACCTTTAACATCTTTGCCGTTCAGCCAACACTCGAAGTGAACCTGACCGAGCGTCTGGCCATGTCCGCCGGCGTTCTCCTTCCCGCATTCGGCACAAACGAGTATCTTGCGGTCACACCGAACTTTTCCCTCTGGTATTACTGGGGAGACGTGGGAGGAAAGGTTCTGCCTCGATGACATGACGATCACCTCCGGACACCCTTCTTCGAGAAGAGGATCAAAAGCGCTTTTCGAACCTGAATCATTTTTTGCCTTGACTACAATGGGGGTGGGGAGTAACATTTTTTTAGAAGGTTAGTCGTCCTGAATCGGGCCTTATCCAAGGAGATGCGTCATGATGGACAAATTTACAGAAAAAGGCCGTAAAGTCATCATTATGGCAAGGGAAGAGGCCGAGAAACACCAAAATGATTACCTCGGCACAGAACATATTGTCTTGGCACTTGTGCGTGAACAGGATGGAATACCGGTATCTGTCCTCAAAAGGATGGGATTGACCCCCGAGCAGATCCGCATGGAGATCGAGCGGAATCTTCTGGGCGGGACATCGACTCTTACCTTTGGGGAGCTTCCGCTGACTCCACGGGTCAAAAAAGTGATCGAGTATGCGGTTGATGAAGCCCGGTTGCTTGGCCATACCCACATAGGGAGCGAACACCTTCTTTTGGGTGTTCTCCGGGAAGAGGATGGTATCGGCGGCAAAATACTGAGAGCGCTGGGCGCCAATCTGATGGCTGCAAGGCAGCTGACCGCAAGTCTCCTGAAACGTGCAAATTCCGGTTCGGCAAAGGAAAAAGAGCGCAAGAGCAATACCCCTGCTCTTGATGACTTTGGTCGGGACCTGACGCAGATGGCTGTGGAAAATCAGCTTGATCCCGTTATTGGCAGAACCGAGGAAATCGAAAGGGTTCTTCAGATTCTGGGTCGCAGGGGGAAAAACAACCCGATCCTGATCGGAGAGTCCGGCGTTGGGAAAACGGCCATCGTAGAAGGCCTGGCCCAGAAAATCATCGCGGGTGAGGTTCCCGACAACCTTTTGAACAAGAGGGTCATCGCTCTTGACCTGGGCTCCCTCGTTGCAGGAACCAAGTATCGCGGACAGTTCGAGGAAAGGCTCAAGGTCGTCATGAAGGAAGTGGTGACGGCAGGGAACATCATCATTTTCATCGATGAACTCCACACTTTGGTAGGGGCGGGTGCCGCAGAAGGCTCGATCGATGCCTCCAACATGCTGAAGCCGGCCTTGTCCAGAGGGGAAATCCAGTGCATTGGAGCCACCACCCTTGACGAATACAGAAAGTATATCGAAAAGGACGGGGCCCTGAAGCGCCGCTTCCAGCCCATCCAGGTGAACGAACCTCCTGTCGAGGAGGCCGAGCGCATTATCATGGGGCTCAGGGACCGCTATGAAGAGCACCACGGCGTCCAGATCACGGACGCGGCGATCCATGATGCGGTGACACTGGCGCAGCGGTATGTCACGGACCGTTTTTTGCCAGACAAGGCTATCGATATCATCGACGAAGCGGGATCAAGGGCCAAGCTCAAGAGTTTTTCCCTTCCTGAGGAACTCAAAGGGCTTGACCAGGAGCTCAAACGCGTCATCAGGGACAAGGAAAAAGCCATTCGCGTCCAAAACTTCGAGGAAGCGGTCAGGCTTCGCTCCGAAGAAGACACGCTCAAAAAGCAGGCCGAAGAGGAAAAGCTTCGCTGGAAAACAGAGCAGGAGCAGAACAAGCCTGTGATCGGGCCTGAGGAGATCTCCGTCATTGTTTCAAAAATGACAGGAATCCCCCTCTACAAGATCGAAGAGCAGGAAAGTCAGAAGCTTCTGAAGCTCGAGTCCGAGATGCATCAGAGAATTGTCGGCCAGGACGAGGCTATTTCCGCCATTGCCCGTTCGATCAGGCGTTCCCGTGCAGGAATCAAGGGAGAGAAGCGTCCAATCGGCTCATTTATTTTCCTGGGTCCGACCGGAGTGGGGAAGACCGAGCTTGCCCGGACACTTGCCGAAACCCTTTTCGGAAACGAAGAGGCGCTTATCCGCGTGGACATGTCGGAATATATGGAACGCTTCAACGTTTCAAGGCTGACAGGCGCACCTCCCGGATATGTCGGCTACGAAGAGGGCGGACAACTGACGGAAAGGGTGAGACGCAGACCGTACTCCGTCGTCTTGTTCGACGAGATCGAGAAGGCTCATCCGGATCTTTTCAATGTTCTTCTGCAGATTCTCGATGACGGTTATATTACGGACAGCCTTGGAAGAAAGATCGACTTCAAGAATACCGTCCTGATCATGACCTCAAACCTTGGTGCCCGTTCGATTGAAAAAGAAGGCAGTCTCGGATTCCAGAGAGAGGGGCTCGATTCCAAGGAGAAGTTTGTCAAGAATTCGATTCAGGAAGAGCTTAAAAGGACGTTCAATCCCGAGTTCTTAAACAGGATTGACGACATCGTCGTCTTCCACCCGTTGACGGAAGTTCATCTTGAAGCCATTGTCGATCTGAGGATTGAAGATCTGAACAAACGGCTTGTTGAAAAAGGAATCTCGGTCACCTTGACTCCTGAGGCCAGAAAATGGCTCGTCAAGGAAGGGTTCGAGGCCCATTACGGTGCAAGGCCCATGAGAAGGGCGATCCAGCGTCATATCGAGGACAGGCTCTCGGAAATGATCATTTCCGGGCAGTTCAAGGATCCCAAGAAGATCAGGGTAGAGCTCAGGGAAGGACACCCTGTCTTTATCGAAGAAGACATGATGGCACAGGTCGGCTGAGAGGGGATCCTTAAAAGACATTGAAAGTTCTTGGTATAGAAACATCCTGTGACGATACTTCTGTGGCCCTGGTCGATGAGACCGGGGCCACTTTGTTTCTTGAGACGCTTGGCCAGGAAACCCTCCACGAACGCTATGGCGGCGTCGTGCCTGAACTCGCCTCACGAGCCCACGCACAGATCCTCCCGAATCTCGTCAGCAAAGCCTTTCAGGAAACCGGAACGGGTCTCTCCGATCTTTCCGCCATTGCCGTCACCCGGGGTCCTGGACTTTCCGGATCACTTCTGGTCGGTGTCTCCCATGCGAAAGGTCTCGCTTTTTCCCTGAAAACACCCATTGTTGCAGTCCATCATGTGGTGGCCCATCTCCGGGGAGCGTTCGGAGATGTTTCCGATCTTCGCGGAAAAACATTGGGTCTTGTCGTTTCCGGAGGGCATACGCACCTCTACGATGTCACCTGCTGGCCCAAGCTGAAGGGGATTTCAAAAACGGTTGATGATGCAGCCGGGGAAACATTCGACAAGGGAGGAAAGCTCATGGGGCTTCCTTTTCCCGGGGGGCCGGCCATTGAACGGATGGCGAGGGAGAATACCCGTCCGACCTTTCCGTTGACGAAAGGTCCCATCCGGACGGAGGACCCCCTGAACTTCAGTTTCAGCGGCATGAAAACGGCCTTTTCCCTTAAGCTCAGACAGGCCCTGAATGGCCAGGAGGGGATGCTTCCCCCGGAGGATCTTCCTCTCTGGGCGGACTCCTTGCAGACAGCCATTCTCGACCATCTGTTCAGTCGGATCACCAAAGTGATCGAGTCGGAATCTCCCGAAACATTCCTTTTGGGAGGCGGTGTTGCGATCAACAAGGTCCTTCGTGAACGCATGGGAGCATTGTGCCAGAAAAAAGGAATAAACCTCCTGATGGCTCCTCCCAGGCTTTGTGGAGACAATGCGCTATCCATCGCACTGATCGGTCTTGATTCCATAAAGCAGGGGATCTTTACGCCGTTCCCCTATCGGGACATTTCTGTTCAGGCCAGATGGGACCCATCCCTCTAGGAGTCTGGGAAATAAGTCTCAAAAACCGACTCACTTTAAAATAATTCCCCACCTTGTCAACTTGTTTAAAGGAAAATGGATAATACAACCCCACTCATCCTGTGAAAACAACATAAAAACAGAATCTTATCTCCACCGCCATCAGAAATTTTGACTTATTTCCCAGCCTCCTAGTCTGCACCCCCAAAAGTAAAAATGGCCAAAAAGGCGGCAGAGATGGAGATTCTGCCTTTTTGACTCTGAAGAGTCTGACTGGACTCAGAGCTTCAGCGCTTTCTTTTTGAAGAGTGTGCGCTGGAAAGCTTTGTACATCGTGTCGATAAAGTTCTGCACCAGATCGTTGCTCTCACCTCTCAATTCGAACGACTTTCCTGAACTTGTTAAACTTTTGCAAAACAGATCAAGACAGCTGGTAATAGTGTAAAGTAATGTGTAAAATAAAATCAGTCCATCATATAACAATCGGAGGGAAAACAAATGACAAGTTCTTTGGGAGCCTGGAGCAACGCTCCTCTTGCCTATGTGCTGGCAGAGGTTCGCACAGAACTGGTTTCCAACATCAGGGATTATCAGGCAAAAATTGGGGGTCTCCTTCGAGAAGAGTATCCGCTCCAAAGACAGATGCATGTCACCCGATTGGTTGCAACCGAGAACCAGCTCGTGGTCGAAACTGGAAATAATGCGGCAATGGCATGGGAGTTTGCGACACCGGACAACAGGATTGCGGTCATTTTGCGAGCCAACGGAATCGTTTTGCACGCCACAACCTACACCGACTCCAAAAACTTTCTTTCGCGATTGCAAAGGGCCATCGATCTCGTGACAAAGGAAATACCGTCTCTGTACCTGAACCGGATGGGACTACGCTATATTGACTTCATTCTTCCCGGGAAAAACGAAGCACCGGAAAACTACGTCAACAGTCGTCTCAATCCAGACCTGGGGTTATCAACCAAAGCCGGTGGTACTGCCTCAACAACAAGTCTTGCGATCTATCCGGTGGAAAGTGGGAACTTGACATTTCGCTATATCCGCAGTACCGGGAAACCGGAACTTCCGCCGGATCTGAAAAATATTAACCTGAATCCGTCCGGTCCCATGATATTGCCCGTATCGGAGTCACAAATCACTGCTGTTCTTGATACCGATTGCGTTTTTACATGCCCGCCCGTCAAACTCGACTCCAATCGAATCAGGGAGCAGTTCGACCTTATGCACCGAGATGCTTCCAAAGCATTCAAAACAGCTATTACGGATCATGCCCGTAACGTATGGGGGGCAAAATGAGCTACGCCACTGACATGACCAGGGCTCAAGTCCGACAGACCAATGAGCAAACTGGTGCACGATATTTTTCAGCAGTCCCAGACAGCGCTAATCGTGAAGAAGGTAAACACTGTTGGGCAACTCTATGGAGTGAGGCGTTTCTAACTCAGCATTTCTCGATCCGGACACAGAACAGTGCCCCCCTCTTGGTATCTATTGCTATTGAGGGCCTCACAACTGCAATGACACAGGTTAACATCAACATCGAAGCCATGATGAGTTCTCTTGAAAAACTGTTTGGAAACTCCGCAACAGATCTGGCAAAAATACTCAGGGTTTCAAGACCAATGATCTACCACTACAGGAAAGGAATAGAACCATCGACAGAAAACAGGCGTCGTTTGCAAACTCTGGTCGATTTGGCAGGCGACTATCCCTTGGGTGTTACCCAACCACTTAAAAAACATCTCAGAACGCGCCAACCCGAGGGACGAACGTTACTGGATTTTCTGTCCGATGAAGAACTGAATACTGAAGCGTTGCGCCTGATGCTTCAACGGGTAGTTAAGAGTTCCGATGCAACCCTGCGAAATAGGTTGGCGCATGAACTGGCCCGACAAGAAAACAACAAGGAGAGAAAAGATATTCTCCGGGCTAGACATGCCGAAGGAAAACCCGTCTACATCGGTGATCCGGATACTCCAGGAAAACTCATTCAAGTCCGTCCTGACGGTCAGCGTATCCGGGGGCGCATGGTCAATCGGCAGTTCGTTCCGGATAGTGAATGATCGAGGAAATCCTATTAGATATTATAGCGGGGGATGCTCCAGTATTTCTCCTCATAGCAGGCCCCAATGGAGCAGGAAAGTCCACTTTCCGGGAAAAGAGGCTAAACCCGATAAGCTTCCCATGCATCGATCCTGACCAAGTCGGGAGAGAACTATTTTCACAACATCCGCAGACAAAGGAAGAAGCGCTGAGAGCAACCCAAGAAGCGACGGATCGGATCTATCGCTTCTTGGATCAATCCAGATCAGTCGCTCTTGAAACGGTCTTTTCAGACTCGCAAGGTCACAAACTTGCCTTGATTGACGAAGCTCACAGGAAAGGGTTTAAGACCGTCCTCATTTTCATCGGAGTCGATGCTCCCGAGATCAGTATTGCCCGCGTCATGGACCGGGTAGATCATGGGGGACACGATGTTCCGGATCATATCATCGAAAGTCGTTTTCCGAAATGCTTTGAAAATCTGAGGAAGGCCTTGCCAATTGTGGACCTTGCCATTTTTGTGGACAACACCGGCAGCTACGGCCTCATGGATTCACGTCACTATATCTTTGGATTCGCACGAAAAGGGGATCCTCCCGAACTTTCAACACCCCTCCCTCACTGGTTTATCAACTATCGTATATCCGACGCAATCCAGAATGATAACCCTTCCGACATCCGATAGCATTTAACATGTTCAACGCAGAATTCTCTCTCTTAGGCTCTTTCGCCAAGAGAGGGATGAATGCTTGCACCGTCCCATGTTTTACGTTAGAATACTATTATGCGTAAAAAGTTCAGGTATCGGCTGTATCCGACCCGCAAACAGGAAGCTCTCCTGAATCGATCG
>JAKAYF010000056.1 GCA_021816465.1 Nitrospirota bacterium | reverse complement strand
TGATTGTTCTGTCGCCCTTCACGGAATGAGTTTCCGTCAAAGGGATGTGACGGAGAACCTGGTTCCGGGATTTCCCGATCCTCTTGCTGATATGTTCAATATTGGCGTGCTGCATACGGGTCTTGGGGGGTTGGGTGGCCATGCCAATTATGCTCCCTGCAGTCTTGATGAGCTCATCGCCAAGGGATATGACTACTGGGCTCTCGGACATGTTCACCAGAGACAGATTATCAATCGCAACCCGCACATTGTTTTTCCGGGAAACCTGCAGGGCAGACATATTCGGGAAACGGGAGCGAAAGGTGCTTTTATCGTGACGGTTGCCGACGGTTCTGTCACGGATCTGGATCTGTTGCCGGTCGATGTCGTCCGGTGGGAGGTCATCAATGTCAGTGTTGATCAGGACGATCTTTTAGCTGAGGTGACAAACAAGATCAGGGACGCAATCTTGAGGGCTTCTTTGGCCCTCGACGGGAGATTGCTGGCTTGCCGTATCGTTCTCACGGGGAGTACAAACCTTCATTTTCAGATCGAATCATCAAGGGAAGTCCTTCTTGCCGAGTCGAGAGCTGCAGCTCTTTCCCTGGGGCCATCTGTGGCCTGGGTCGAACGGATCCTGATTCAGACAGAACCCCTGGAATCAGGGTCTGATGAAAAAAAGGAGTCTTCCCTGATGGATCTGCTCAAGATTATGGAAAAAGCCAATGAAGATCCAGAGCTGATCAAGATGATGGAATCGGAAATTGGCGAACTGGTCCGTTCGCTGCCCTTTGACCTCCGTATCGATAACGAAGATCCTGCCCTGAAAGCAGCCATTGCAAAAGAATATTCGCATTTCCTTCCACCGGTTAGGGACTTCCTGCTATCGAATCTCAGGGATCTGAAATCATGAGAATAAGTCGTCTCGATCTCAAAAAATATGGACGCTTTACTGAAAGCGTCCTTGATTTTCCAGCCGGAAAAAACGACTTTCATCTTGTTTATGGTCCGAACGAAGCAGGCAAGTCCACGACCTTGTCGGCAATTTCTGATCTCCTCTTCGGGATTCCCCATAATTCTCCCTACAATTTTCTCCATTCCTACGGGGAGATGCGAATCGGTGGCCTCTTGCAGGATGAGACCGGGACGATTGAGTTTTCCCGGAGGAAGGGAAAGAAGGATACTTTGCTGTCTGTCGACGGATCTCCCCATCCATCCGGAGAGAGAGCTCTTTCTCCCTTTTTGGGCGGTTACGACAGAGTCTTCTTCGAGAGAATGTTCAGTCTCGATTATCAAAGACTGAACGAGGGGGGCAGGGAGATCCTCGATGCCGGGGATGACGCAGGTCAGATCCTCTTTTCAGCAGGGACAGGTCTTCCCGGCTTAAAAAAACATCTTGAGAGCCTTGAAGGGAAGATTGATGGTTTGTGGGGGGCAAGACGATCTTCCAGGAGAAGGTATACCCAACTTGAAGACAGTCTCAAGGAAAACGAGCGAAAACTTCGGGAACACAGTCTCTCCGGAGCCAAATGGCTGGAATTGAAGGAGGATCTTCTCAAGGTTCAGGGTGAATGCGACCGGATCGATCAGCAGATTTCAATGAAGACGCTGTCGCTTCGAAAACTTGAGCGGGTCCGGCGTGTTTTCCGGGATGTCAGTCGCCTTGATCAGATTGAATCGGAGATTGCCTCGATCGGGCCGCTTCCGGTCCTTCCCGGAAACGCCAGGGAAAAACTTGAGTCTGCACAGGAAAAGATCGCGGAGGCCCGGATTCAGGGCGAGACACTGAAATCGAGGCTTCAGGATGCTTTTGCTGAAAGGGAGAGTATTCATAAGGACGAAAAGATTCTTGCAAGGGCAACGGAAATCGGGCGTCTGCATGAAGTCAGGATCCAGATCCAGAAAGCGCAGGAAGATCTTCCCAAACGTCAGGCAGAGCTTGTGTCCCTGGTATCGGAGCTTTCTTCCCTGTCGAGAGAGTTGTCCTGGGAACCTATGGACGTTGAGCATCTTCTTTCGAAAATTCCCGGACGGGCTCGCTCTCTTTCTGTTTCCAGGCTGATCTCCGAAAGGGAAGGGTTGATCTCTTTGCTGACGGGTGCGGAAAAATCGCTTCTTGAGACCAGGCTCAGCCTGGAATCCCTTGAGAAAAAACATCGCAGTCGCCAGGCTCCCGTCGATTTGTCGGAGCTGGAATTGGCACTGTCTTCCTTTCGGAGCCGATCGAGTGCTCTTTCATTGTCCGGAACGCTCAGAGAGGAACTTCTTTCCTGTAATTTCCAGATAGAGCTTGCTCTTTCTTCTCTCTTTCCCCCCGAAAAATCTCTCGAGACCCTGTTGTCTGTCAATGCCCCGGGTGTTGGACTGATAACCGGTTTCCGTGACCGGATCGCCGCCTGTGAGGAAGAGTTGAAGGAGTTCGCTCGTAGAATCCAGTCTGTTCGTCAGGAGATCGGGGGATTGTCATCGACGCTTGACGGGATTTTGCAAAGGGATCAGCCGGTGACCAAGGCTGTCCTTGAAAAACTCAGGGAAAAACGGGATCACTTCTGGGAGTTGGTCAAAAGAATACATGTTCATGGGGATGCTGTTCCCGGCTCCGAAGTGGAAGAAAATACGGGGAAAATCGATCCTGTTCCTCTTTTTGAAGAAGCTCAAAGGGAGGTGGACATCGCTTCCGACAGACGTTTTGACAAGGCGGAAGTCGAAGCGCGTGTGGGTGTTATTGCCCAGAAGATCGATGAACACAAAGGAGTTCTTGCAGAGCTCCTGTCCCAGAATGCGGAGTCTCTCAGCGTCAGAGATGGACTTCTGTCAGAGTGGGTGGGCTTATGGGGCCAGGCTCCTTTTTTACCTGCGTCGCCGGAATTGATGCTGAAGTGGTTCCGTGACCGGGAAGCTGTTTTTGAATGGGTGTCCAGAAGAAAACTCTGCGAGGAGAAAATCAGGTCGGTTTCGGCGGAAAGTTCTCTTTTTCAGAATCTCCTTTCAAGGGAAATTTCAAAGATTGGGGGGAAACAGCTTGTGTCCGGAGATGAATCTCTGGACACTCTGGCCGAAATGGCTCAAAGACTCATTCGGGAGCTATCAGACGGAGCCGCTCTCTGGAAGCTTGAGGAAGAACAGATTCTCAAACTTGAGGAAGAAGCAAAGAGAAAGCAGGCTGAGCTTGATGTGGCGAAGAAAGAAATTGGAATCTGGGAAGTCGCATGGAAAAATGCGCTATCAGAAACAGGCCTTCCGTTTCTTGAGAGCACTGACGCGGTCTCCCACCTTCTTGAATCGATCGACCGGATGAGGGCTCTGTCGGAGCCTGTCCGCGATCTGAGCCATCGGGTCCAGTCTATTCAGAAAGATGCCGTGAATTTTAAGAGGATGGTGCAGGAGATGATTCCGCTGGTCGCCCCCGATCTTTCAGTCGAGTCTCCGGAGGATTCGATGAGAACGATTGAGAAGCGTTTGGATCAGGCTCTGTTGGCGGTAGAGCTCTACGAACAGAAAGATCAGGACATTCGTGCCCTCTCCCAGTCTGTCCAGCATTACAGGGAAGTTGATCGTGAAGCTTCCGGCACCATAAGCCTTCTTCTCGAGGCTTCACAGCTTCCGGATGCGACAAGTCTTGCCGGGGCCATATCAAGACAGGAAAGAGTCCTTGCTCTTGAGCAGGAGAAAGAGGCTCTCAAGATCTCTCTTCTCAGGAATGGAGACGGTTTTTCCCTGAAGGAGCTTGAAAAAGAAGTCAGGGAAGTCCCGGATCCGGCCGTTTTGGGAGATATGGTTGCGATATTGCTGGAAGAAATTGAGTCATTGCGGTCTTCCCAGAAGGAACTTCTCGAGAAAAGAACTCGTCTGGACAATGAGTTCTCTGCCTTGGGCGGTGATCTTGTTGCGGTCGAAGCGGCCTCTGATCGACAAACAGTTCTTTCAGAAATGCGGGAAGTCGCAGAGCAGGTCGTTTACCTGAAAGGGGCCTCTATTCTCCTCAAGTGGTCCATGGATCGCTACCGGAAAGAAAATCAGGGTCCTCTCCTTTTAAAGGCAAGCGGGTTGTTTTCTCATCTGACACTGGGATCGTTTGATTCATTGGGGGTTGATTACGATGATGAGGACCGGGTCAGGATCCTGGGGTTCAGGAAGGATGGTTCTGCGATCGGTGTCTCCCAGATGAGTACGGGGACCGCGGACCAGCTTTTTTTGGCGATCCGTTTATCGGCGGTTGATGACTTCCTGGGGCACTCTGCCGCGTTTCCGTTTGTTGCGGATGATTTGCTGATCAATCTTGATGATCAGCGTGCAAAGGCTGCGCTGAAGCTTCTCTGGTCTTTGTCGGAGAAGACACAGGTGATTTTTTTAACCCATCACCAACATCTGGTGGATCTTGGCCGAGAGACACTTGGAGAGCAGATGCCGGTTTCCTTCCTGGTTTCAGGCCAGTGACCCGTCTTCCGATTTGTTTTTTCCGAGGGCATGGAATAAAAAGAGTGCTTCCTGCCGGGACTTTTGATGGTCAACAATCGGGAAAGGATAGTTTTCCCCCAGAGTGATGCCGGATTTTCTTAAAAGATCCTCGGGGGCTTCCCATGGGCGATGGATCAGGTGATCGGGGAGATTCCGGATTTCAGGGACCCAATGGCGGACATAGAGGCCATTGGGGTCAAATTTTTCCCCCTGGAGAACTGGGTTATAGATTCTGAAGTAAGGAGCTGCATCAACACCCATTCCTGAAACCCATTGCCAGGAGACAGTATTGTTTGCCTGGTCCCAGTCGACAAGGGTATTCCAAAACCATCCTGCACCCTCCTTCCAGTCGACAAGGAGATCCTTCGAGAGAAAGCTTGCGGTGATCATCCTCGCACGGTTGGAGATAAAGCCTGTTTCCCATAACTGCCTCATGATGGCATCGATAACGGGATAACCTGTTTTTCCCGATTTCCATGCTGCGATGAGCACTGGGTTGTTTTTCCAGGGAAAGCGGCTGAATTTGTTCTGGAAAGGTGTGTGAATCATCTGGGGAAAATGGATCAGGAGATGTCTTGAAAATTCTCTCCAGCCAATTTCACTGAGAAATTTCTCTCCACCTGCCTGGAGCTCCGGGTGGCTGTAAAGCTTGAGAAGGGTTTGCCGAACAATATGTTTCGAGGTGATTTCCCCTGCGTGAAGGTATGGCGAAAGGGTCGAAAAGGAGAGACTGTCGAGCCGGTCCCGGTCGGTGGCGTAGTTGATCAGTTTTCTATCAAGAAAATCATCCAGTGCCTTGTGAGCCGCTTTTTCCCCCGGAATCCATCGTTCCCTGAGTCCTTTTGCCCAGTCTGGATTTTGCGGGTTCCATCCCCATCGGGAAATATCTTCCGAGGCGGGAAGGTTTTCCGGCGGGTCCATTTTTTGAGGAGCAGGAAGGCTCTCGGTCGGATCAAGACGTGGACGCAGATTGCTCCAGAAGTGACTGAATCCGCAGCGCAAGCCTCTTGATTCATCCATGGGGTGAGCGGCGGTTGATTATCTGAAGTGGATCTTGGATAATATGCTCATGCCAGAATATAAGGTCAACTACAAATCGAACAACAACGTGGTGTTTTCCTGTAAATACCATGTTGTGTGGTGTCCTAAATACCGAAGAGACGTGCTGGTGAACGGGGCGGACGATCGGTTAAAGGAGATTATACATCAGGTGTGTTCTGAGACCAGGAGCGCGGTGCTGGAGATGGAGGTCATGCCGGATCATGTGCATCTCCTTGTCGAGGTGGATCCGCAGTTCGGTATTCACCATCTGGTCAAGCTGATCAAGGGACGGTCCTCACGGTTGTTGCGCCAGGAGTTCCGCTGGTGCCGCACCCGCCTGCCGAGTCTCTGGACCAACAGCTATTTTGTTTCCACCGTGGGCGGGGCTCCGCTCGAAATCATCAAGCAGTACATCGAGCAGCAGAAGCATGTCTGAAAAGACGACTCCTTCTTTTGTCCTGGAACTCCCGCTTGCCGTCGGAGGCCCGGAGATCCATCAGCTTTCGGTCCGGTTCGAGGCGGCCCGGCAGTTGTACAACGCCGTTCTGGGGGAAGCGCTCCGGAGGCTTTCCCTGCTGAAGGAGTCCCGGGAGTGGCAGAAGATCCGGACTCTGCCCCCGGGAAGGGATCGGTCCAGGGCTTTCTCGGACTGTGCGCGAAAAGGAGGATTCACCGACTACGATCTCCAGGGGTACGGGACCCGGTGCAAGAACGGTTGCTGGATCGGGGAGCATCTGGATGCCCATGCGGCGCAGCGCACCTCCACCCGGGCGTTCCGGGCGGCGGAACGCTATCTGTTTTGCTCCTCGGGGAAGCCCCGGTTCAAAACGAAGGGACAGGGGCTGTCTTCGGTCGAGGGGAAGAGCAACGCCGCCGGAATCCGGTGGCGGACCGATCATGTTGAATGGTCCGGACTGGCTCTTCCGCCCCTCTTCGATCCCCGGGACAAGGACGGAGTTCAGACCTTTGCGCTCCAGTGCCGGGTCAAATACGTCCGGATCGTGCGAAAGACAGTCGGGAGTCGGAAACGGTGGTTCGTCCAGCTGGTCTGCTCCGGGGTTCCGAAGTGGAAGGAGAAAAACCCGGTCGGAGAGGGAACGGTCGGTCTCGATCTGGGTCCCTCGACCGTGGCGGTGGTTGGAGACAGGGACGCCTCTCTCGAACAGTTCTGCCCGGGGCTTCGCGACTTCGAGAAGAAGGTCAGACGACTCAAGAGAGCCATGGACCGTTCGAAGAGGCGGTCGAATCCGGAAAACTTCAACCCGGACCAAACGGTCAAGCCCGGCAGGCGGGAGTGGGTCTTGACCCGCGGGTATCTGAGGCTTCGGGCGAAAGTGTCCGATCTTGAACGCCGGAAAGCGGCGTATCGAAAAACGGAGCATGGAAAACTCGTGCATCGCGTGGTATCCATGGGGACCACCATCAATACGGAGAAGCTGTCCTACAAGGCATTCCAGAAAAACTTCGGGAAAAGCGTGGGAAATCGTGCTCCGGGACTGTTCATGAACCTGTTGCGTCGCAAGGCTGAAAGGGCCGGTGGCCGGGTTCTTGAGTTCTCGACACGTGAAACCAGACTGTCCCAGGTTTGTCACCACTGTGAGTGTTTTGAGAAAAAACCCCTGTCCCGGAGATGGCACCGCTGCGAATGCGGGGTCGGTCCGGTTCAGAGGGATTTGTATAGTGCGTATCTGGCCCGGCATGTCCGGGACGGAGCGCTTTCGACCGAATCAGCTCGCGAGGGCTGGTGCGCTGCGGAATCGCTGTTACGGGAGGCGGTCGAGAGAGTCAAAGAAACGGCAAGTGGCAAGGTCCGTCCTGCCTCCTTCGGCTTCTAGCCGGAGTCGGAGCTGTTCCTCCCGGAAGTCCGGCTGTGGAGAGGGAAGAGTCGGGAGGTGTAGCCGAAAGGCGAGAGCCCGAAAGACCTTCTTCAATCACGGATAGAACCCCCTGAATTTATTCATGGGGAGATTCAGTGAAGATACGATAGGGACCATTTTTCCCGGTCATCTCTTCCGGATTCGCGAGAAGGTCGGGGGGATGTATTTCTATCTTCAGACCGGCCAGAAGCATCTCTTCTGAGAGTGCGCGGTCAAAGGATCTTGCCCAAGGTTCGGTGCGCTCATTTATGGCAATTTTGTGAGATGTTGAGATTTTTGCGTAATGCAAAAGGAGGTCTTTGGTTTTTCCCCGGCCGCAAATAAGCGGACAGCCCAATTTCATAAGGGAGCGTTCGAGGTAGAGTAGGCTTTCATATAGCCACCAGCGGGACGCTCCACCTTCCTGGTCCGGAAGCGTATCGTCCCAGATGTAGACCGGGAGGACCTTTCCAGAGCGTGAAGAGTGAAAAAGTGCCGGATTGCAGGATACCCGGAGATCATTTCTGAACCAGACGATAGAGGTTTCCATGGCGTTCCTTCAATGCTCTTATTGATGCCAGACTGATTTTCTGGAGAAATATGGATGGAGTTGCTTGATTTTGCAATATGCGGAGGTGGGGTTGCATGAGTCATCACCGGGGCGCTTCCTGCAAGAAACGGGCAAAATGTAAATCTTTTTGATCGCCTGGGATACCTTGGTTTGGTCCGGCCATTGTTCTTCACATCAGGGGAAAAACAGTCCGTCGATTTCGTGGGATGGATCGTGTCCCTCTTCGGTCAAAAACGATCCGTTCCGAACGTGTCGGTCAGATATGCACAGTACAGATCCCGCAGGATTGGATCGATCCTGCATTCGCAATGGATGAATCAACGGGATCGCGCTACGGATTTCTCCAGGAGGAGTCGGATGCGGGACCGAAAGTCGCCACTACATCGATGGATTTGTGGAGAGAGAGCTCATGAATCCCTGTATTTTATGGTGACAGCTCCCACACTGGCTGTTTTCGTCCAGGTTTGAGGAGACGATGACAAATCTGTCACGTACGATGACGGGGGAGTGGCATGCTGGGCAGAAGGTTGTTCCTCCTTCCGGGTCATGGACATTTCCGGTATATACGAAATGGAGTCCTTCGTCCATGGCAATCCTCCTTGCCATGGAAAGTGTTCTTTTTGGGGTAGGCGGCAAGTCAAGCATTTTAAAATCCGGGTGAAAGGCGGAGAAGTGAAGTGGGACATCAAGACCAAGATTCCTTGCGATCCATCTGGAAAGCTCAGAAATTTCCTTTTCAGAATCATTGAGTCCGGGAATTAAAAGCGTCGTAACCTCAAGCCAGACATTCGTTTCCTGAGAAACATAGCAAAGAAGGTCAAGAACCGGAGCAAGGTGTCCCCCCGTGATCTTGTAGTAGAAGTCTTCGGAGAATCCCTTGAGGTCGACATTGGCGGCATCGATGAAAGGAAAAAAAGCCCGGGCGGGTTCAGGGTGGATATATCCCGCCGTGACAGCGATTGATTTGAGACCCGCCTCCCGGCAGGCGATCGCGGTATCGATGGCAAACTCCGCAAAAATAACGGGGTCGTTGTAGGTGAATGCCACGCTTTTGCAATGAGACTTCTTTGCCAGCCGAGCTATTTCGGAAGGGTCGGCCTTTTTTGAGAGTTGCTCCGTATTGCGGGATTTTGTCATTTCCCAGTTCTGGCAGTTCTTGCAGGTGAGGTTGCATCCTGCGGTTCCAAATGAAAGGACCGATGTCCCCGGGTAGAAATGATTCAGGGGTTTTTTCTCGACCGGATCCACAAAAAGCCCGGAAGTCAGACCCCATGTGGTCAGGATCATTTCTCCCTGATCCATCATGCGCACAAAGCAGGCTCCCCGCTGTCCCTCGTGAAGCCGGCAATCCCGTGGGCAAAGATCGCACTGTATCCTGCCATCCGGAAGGGTATGCCACCATTGTCCAACAACCCTTGTTTCTCCCATTCAGCTCTCTTTCATGATGGTGGTTTTGTAATGGTATGCCCGGAGTTCGGGTGGGAGGGCATTTGGGGGTATTCTCCCTTTCTTCAGGAGTTCGCCGATAAATTGTGCAGGATTGGGGATCTGTTCCCAGACTTCTGGAAGATAGGTTGCCGTTCGATGCTTCCACTCGAGCAGAAGTCCTTCCCTGTTTTTTGAAATTTGCCGGGCGAGGTCCTCAAGGTCGAGAAAGAGATATTGTTCCATGGGAGAAAGAAGAGAGACACTGATCCCGAGATCCTTCAAGTGTGGTCGTGTCACTGGCAAGAATCTCGGATCATGGAAGGCGGCCGCCCGGGCGTTCTCCCGGATATCCGTTCTCAGTGGACGCGAGGGGAGCAGGGACCCTATGCAGCCGTGAAGGTTGCCGCCGAGTGTCAGTGTCACAAAGGTCGCCCCGAAAGTCCTGAGCCAGGGAAGATCCGGAAAACTCTTTTCGGGAAAACCAAGCCCTTCTTCGATGGCAGATCTGGCGATTCCGACAATGATCTGTCCTTCGCGACTTGTTTCAGGAAGGCCAGAAGGCAAATGAACCATATCCGACTACCTCACTTTTGGGGCCAGCCGTATCTCCGGAGCTTCGGAGATCGAGGAGCTCGCCTTTGAGTCCTGCTTCGTGGGAGGCCATCAGAAAGCCATTTAATGGCTGTGATCCGCAGGCCATCTGATTGTCGACTGGGTGGTATTTCTCAGAAATGATGGCGGATGCTGTTCTTGTATCAAGGAGGTGAGCCTGGTCTGAAGGAAAATAGTGGGAGAGATCCGTTGAAATCACGATCAGAGTTTCGGGGAGATTGAGCAACGTTCTTGTGACTTGTGCGACGTTTTGGACGGACGATTCTCCCGTGACCAGGGGAACGATCGGGGTCTGATCCAGTTGAACCTTGAGAAATGGGAGCTGGATTTCGATAGAGTGTTCCTGGGTGTGAGCAGGGTCATACGCATCGACTCCGGGAAGAGATTCCAATTGTTCAACCAGTTCCCGGTCCACAGGAATATCCCCGAGAGGAGTTCTGAACGATGTTGCTGTCGAGGTGGCAATCCCCTTGAAAAAGATACGGTGTGATGGGCCCAGAATGACAACCCGTCGGGGAGGAGGGTTGGGTTTGGTCAAAAGACAGTAGGCGGATGCTGCTATTGGTCCTGAATAGAGGAGTCCCGCATGTGGAACAACGAGAGCGCGGGGTGTCCCCCTGGCCTTAATGGAGGGAGGTGTTTTTGCGGATGCTTCATCAAGCATTCTTTCGATCAAGTCCATTAGAACGTCCGGTTCTTTCGGATAAAAAACACCAGCGACCGCGGATAATCGAACGATTGGCATCAGAGCCTCCTTGTAGAGGATATGAACTGACTCTACTATGACACAAAGATGAGGTTGTTAACAGAATTCATCTCGGTCAGATGTTAAGATCAGATTCGGTCGGGTGCCAGAAAGAGTTTTTTTAACAATTCTGGTTTTCCATCAATAGGGCAAGTTAACCGGGAGTTGTGCAATGGAACGACCTGCTGAAAAAAAGATTCCTGGTGCATTGTTGTCATCGTTGATTGCTGTTGCCATTTTTTTTGTTCTTTTTGGAAATTCTGTCAAAGCGGGGGATCTTTCCGATCAGGCAGAAGAAGCCAAAAAATCAGCGGAGAAATCTATCACCAATGCAGCCAAAAAAACGGGCGACTATCTCAAAAGCAATTCCTTTGATCAAGAGGTAAAACGTGTGTTTGATGGAGCGGGGAAAGCTGTCCAAAATGCGGGTGACTGGCTTGGTGGAAAGATTGATTCGATCAGAGGAAAGGGGACTCAGAAGTAGAGGGAGTGTTGCGACGTGTTTTTGGATTGGTGCGCCCGGAGAGATTTGAACTCCCGGCCCGCTGGTTCGAAGCCAGCTGCTCTGTCCCCTGAGCTACGGGCGCATCTTATGAAAATATTATAGTGTGGGTCGAAAAAAAAGCAAAAAACAAGAAAAAGCCCGACTGACCTCCTCTCGCGTCAGAGCGAAACAGGCGTCCTGACTGGGGTCATCGAGGCAATTTCTATTGACTCATTCCAGACAAAAATCAGGGAATATTTGCATTCGCTAAAAATAGCTGAGCGCCCCCAGAATACGTTATCCGGAAGAATTGTCAATATATATCGGGTCATCCCGTTTTTTGCCTTGGGTTTCCGAGTCGGTTTTTCAGTTTTTTGCGGATGTGCTAGAGTTCGGAGGGATCCGAATCTTTTCCTGCCTGCTGTTTGAACATCTTTCAATCGAGCTCTCTGTCTTGAGTCTTTGCCGGATGCATGGGGGTATCATCCGGAATCAGCGAAAGGGGTTATCTTGAGTTCTCGATTCCTTGAATCATTTCCTGAAAAAACAGTTTTTCTGGTTGATGTCGATGACACTCTTTTTGACAACGACTGTTTTGAGCGCGACCTGAAGACCTGCCTCCTGAGATTGTTTGGCCCTGATGGTGTCGTCGAGTACTGGACGATTCTGGAGGAGATCCGGAGT